>JBEKJX010000042.1:0-15407 GCA_050011015.1 Smithella sp. | reverse complement strand
TCCAATCGCGGAGGTAAAAGACGCGCGGGGAAACATCAGTGTTTCCGTTGGCGATGATATAGATGTGTTTGTTGATAAGAGAGATCCGGAAGGCAACCTTGTTTTGTCAAGGGATAAGGCTTCCAAAGTCAAAATATGGGATGAAATAAAAAATGCCTGCGAAAACGATACACTGATTGAAGGTGTTGTTATAGAAAAAATCAAGGGAGGTCTTTCCGTTGATATTGGTTTAGTCGCTTTCCTTCCCGGGTCTCAGGTAGATGTTCGCCCGGTTAAAGATCTGGATAAATTCGTCGGACAAACCCTGGATTTCAAAGTTTTAAAATATGACCGTAAACGTAATAATGTGGTTTTATCGCGCCGTTCCATTGTAGCTTCGGAAAGAGAAGCTGAGAAGAAAGATATTATAAAATCTATACATGAAGGCAACATTATAGAAGGTGTGATTAAAAATATCACTGATTACGGTATTTTTATTGATTTGGGAGGCGTTGACGGACTTCTTCATGTCACGGATATTTCCTGGGGTAGAATCGCAAAGCCTTCAGAAAATTTCCATAAAGGTGACAAAATTACAACAAAAGTTCTTTCCTTTGACACGGAGAAAGAGAGAGTTTCTTTAGGCCTGAAACAATTAAATGATAATCCATGGGAGAAAATAACGGATAAATATCAGATCGGTTCGATAGTCAAAGGCAAGGTAGTAAATTTGACTGACTATGGCGTTTTTGTGGAACTGGAATCCGGAGTCGAGGGCCTCGTACATATATCGGAAATGTACTGGACAAGAGAAATAAAGCATCCGTCGAAAGTGTTGAACGTAGGTGAAGAAATAGAGGTTATGGTTTTGGAAGTAAATCCGCAAACCAAGCGGGTTTCGTTAAGTTTAAAACAAACAACACCAAATCCCTGGGAAAAGCTGAAAGAAAAATATCCGGTTGGAGCCGTTGTTAAGGGTATTGTCAGGAATATTACTAATTTTGGAGTTTTTGTAGGAATTGAAGAAAAAATTGACGGATTAATTCATGTATCTGATATTTCATGGAAACATAGAGTGAATCATCCTTCTGAATATTTTAAAAAAGGTCAGGAAGTTGAGGCGGTTGTTCTTAATGTTGATGTTGAAAACGAGAAATTTTCTCTCGGTATAAAACAAATCGAAAAAAATCCATGGGATGAATTATCCCAAAAATATGCTCCAGGCAGTGTTGTGACCGGTAAAATAAAGAACTTTACGGATTTCGGGATTTTTATGGAAATTGAAGAAGGCATCGAAGGGCTTGTTCACATTTCCGAAATAAGCCAAAAGCGAGTAAAGACTTCTTCGGAATTGTATTCTGTGGGAGATACTGTATCTGCTGTGGTCAAGAGTATTGATCCTAAATCCAAGAAAATCAGATTAAGTATAAAGGAACTTGAAGCACCGGCGCCAGCGCCCGCTTCTTCATCCAACCAGTATATCAATAATACGGAAAATGTGGGATCTAATCTCAGTAAGGCGTTGGCGGACGTGAAGATTAACGATCAGCATAAAGGCGAATAAAAACATGAGAAAACATCCCGTATTTTTTGGAATGTTAATACTTCTGGTTCTTTGTTTTGTGGTTTACGTTGTTTTTTACAAAGCCGGTTTGTATTCCGGTAAAAATAAAAGTTTTTCCTTAAGAGATAAAATTGGAGTTGTTACAGTCGATGGAGTCATTAACGATTCCATGGATATTACCGACCAATTGGATGAGTTTGCCAAAGATGATTCTATTGTTGCGGTCGTTTTACGGGTGGATTCGCCCGGCGGCGGGGTGGCCGTTTCTCAGGAAATTTACGATGCCTTAATTGAATTGAGAAAAACGAAAAAGGTTGTTGCCTCTATGGGGACCGTTGCCGCTTCCGGCGGTTTGCTTGTGGCATGCGGCGCGGATAAAATTGTCGCTAATCCCGGCACCATTACCGGCAGTATTTCGGCAATCATGGAGTTTGCGAATTTCGAAGGACTGCTCAAGAAAATAGGATTAAAAGCTTCTGTAGTAAAAAGCGGACAGTATAAAGATATTGGCTCTCCTTTGAGAAGTATGACTCCTGAGGAGAAAGTAATTCTTCAGGACCTGGTAGATGACATTTACAATCAGTTTATTGATGTCATTGTGCGGGAGCGGAAGCTCCCCCGTGAAAAAGTTATCGCAATTGCCGATGGCCGCGTCTTTTCAGGCCGTAAGGCGAAAGAACTGGGATTGGTTGATGCTCTTGGCGACATGACGTCCGCCGCTAAACTGGCGTATAAATTAGCGGGAAAAGAAGGCAAGTATGATCTGGTTTACCCCAGCAAAAAGCGAACATCCATTTTCGATTATTTTCTGGAAAGCGCAGCAACCCAGATAGGCAATTCCTTGAAGGAAAAAATGGAAAGTAAAACCGGTATAAGTTATTTATACTATCCTGCCAGATAAAAGACAGGCAATTCCTTGAAGGAAAAAACATAAAGTAAAAAAAGCATAAGTTCTTTATTATATTCTGTCAGATAAGAGAGGGGATTATTATGACAAAAAACGATTTGATCAAAAAATTGCAGGAAGAGTTGAAAACTTATTCCCTTAAGGATATAACTTATGCAGTAGATATAATATTTGACTCGATGACGGAAGCAATAAAGCACGGAGAACGTATTGAATTGAGAGGGTTCGGCAGTTTTATAGTCAGAGAAAGAAAACCGCGAATGGGGCGAAATCCAAAATCAGGAGCCGAAGTAAAATTGAAGGAAAGAAAAGTGCCGTTTTTTAAAACCGGCAAAGAACTGCGAATAATGGTAGATTATAAAAAATGAGCTATCAGACATTAATTGTTGCAAAGAAAAATGGATACGCTGTAGTTAAATTAAACCGCCCTCATGATATGAACGCGATTTCCAGGGAGATGCGGCAGGATTTATACAATGTTTTTGTTGATTTGGAGATCGATCCTGAAGTTAAAGCAATCGTTCTTACCGGTGGGGAATATGTTTTTTCGGCCGGGATGGATATAAAAGAAATGTCCAGCCTGCCTTATGAGGAAGGCGACGCTTTTCTCAAATCGATGATGATCTATTTGAAAAAGATTTATTCCTGCAAAAAACCGGTGATTGCAGCGGTAGGAGGTATCGCTTTGGGCGGCGGTTTTAATCTGGTCACTATTTGCGATCTTGTTGTCGCTTCTGAAAGCGCTATCTTTTGCCATCCGGAGTTGAAGTTTGGATTTAATCCTTTTTTTTATCCGTTAAGTCAAATTGTCGGTATAGCAAAAGCCAAAGAAATAGTAATGCTGGGTGAACCCATAGGAGCTAATGAAGCCTTGAAAATAGGTTTGGTCACTAAAGTTGAACCGCCGGAAAAATTTATGAAAGTAGCCGAAAATATGGCGGAAACGTTAGCGACGCGTTCACCTAAAGCTTTTGAAGAATTGAAAAATCTTTGTTCGATAGTTCCCCGTATGGATAAAATGGCCGCCATGGATATCGAATCGTCAATATGCGCTCTGCTCTTCGCCCGTGAGGAATGCAAAGTTAAAATGCGCGAAGTGCTTTCTTTGGAAAAAAACCGTAAGAAAATCAATGAAACATGATGAAAACGAATGTAGTGAAGTTTGAAGCTTAAGTGCGGTTATCCCGTACGCGAAGCATGCAGGCATCAATGACATCATATTCGGGACGTATTCAATAATGAAACTTTCCGGGATTGAAACTATAAACTATCCCAATCATTTCCCGGCGCGGCAAAATCCTTAAGCTGATCCCTTCTTTTCTTATGCTGTAGTTTCTTTAGGGCTTTGGCTTCAATCTGGCGGATTCTTTCGCGTGTAACTCCCATCATATCTCCAACTTCTTCCAGCGTAAATGGTCCGTAATTACAGGCGACCCAGGTACAGTTCAGAAAAGCCTCGTTTTTTAAGCGCCATTCACAGGTGGTATCGGTGCATATTTCGCCGATGAGAGCATTCTTTTTTTTGCATTTATAGGTATTGATCATGGAGAAATCTCCTTTGTTACGTTTGAATATAATAATTTATTTTGGAAAATCAAGTAAAAATTTTAAAAATCATTTTAATTCGATTAGATAGAGCAAAATAATAAAGGAAAATCTATTGTGGCCTAAAAACTAATCTTTTCTTTAGGCCTTCTTTCAGGGACATACTGATGTTTAATGCGGCCTTCATTCCATTCGGTAGAAACATATAAATTACAATAACAACTGCCGTACTCTTTAATATCATCAGGCCGATAGTGGCAGGGGCACAAAATATCGGCATCTTTCTCACGGTTGCCGGTTGCCAGGCGACAGGGACAGGACATATAGCCATAGCGGTCTTTATTGATTAAAAGATCGCTTAAGATGCTCAGAACCCAATCCTTGTCTTTATTGAAGAAATAGCCTTTGGGTTCCTGAACCTTTTTTAGCATTTCATAGAGTTCGGCCGGAGTCATTAGATGCCTAAAGCCTCTCTGATATCGTCTTCTCTGAAACCGATAATTATATCGCTGCCGATGATAATGGTCGGGAAGGAACGATTAGGATTGTATTGTTCCACTTCATCCAGAATTCTTTGCCTGTCAGCGCCTTGAAGTAAATCAACATCAATATAATCAAAGTCGATGCCGTTATCATGCATGAATTTCTTTGTCGCTTTGCAATGACTGCACGTGCTCAATGTGTACATCCTGACTTTAGCGGCCATGTCCAACTCCTTAAATTTTAGTGTCCTTATTTAACCGGATTTTTAAAAAATGACAACAAGTTATTTTTGATAAAACAACCCAATCACCGTTCGGGCATCAATTGATAAAAAAAGAGCAATGAGAAACTTAGCCCGATACGCTGCGTCATCAAAAACTCACCACTATTTCATTATAGCTCTTTCTCCATTTTGGCGGAAGAAGGGTTTTGTTTTTGTCAAAATGGCCGATTGCCAGCAGAAGGGGAATCCAGTACCGGTCGGGTATATTAAAAGCCTTTCGGACACCGTCAATATCAAAGCCGTCCATCGGATGAGAATCAAGTCCGGCATTTTTTGCTGCAAGCATCAGCGACATGGCAAAAAATCCGGCGTTCTTACAGGCAAAAGCCAATTGCCTTTCCGGCGATACTCCGTAGAGCGAATTTGTCGCGTTGATAAACCAATCGTACTGCTCTTGTTTCATAATGCCCGCTTTGACCGATTCGGCAAAATCTTTCTCAAAACCGGCATTGCCTTTTTTAAATCCTTCACGATCGCCCAGGACGATCAAGACAACAGGCGCATCGGTTATTTTGGGCTGATCCCATGCGACTTTTCGAAGTTTTTCTTTCTTTTCTTTGTCCCTCAAAACGACTAGATTCCACGGTTGAAGATTAAATCCCGATGGCGCAAGCGCCGCAGTTTCTATTATTTCCTTTATCTGCGCGTCGGTTACGTCTTTTGCGGGATCAAAAAAATTTACGGCTCGTCTTTGTTGCATTACGTCTTTGAATTCCATGATGCGCCTCCTGATGTGTTGTCTGATAATGTTTTAGCAATTGTATGTCCAACTCCGTCCGCCGAAGCGGACACCTCCGCCTGCGGAGGATAAGTACTGCTAACATTTTCTGCTTATGACATAATTCCTGTTATATTCTATTCTATGAAAATATCCATTTTATTTTTCTTCATGTCCGCGGGTTAAATAAAAAGTCGCGAGGTCGAAAAAAATAGTCATACGTCTTTGCAGTTCGAAGGTCATAAAAAGATCAAGATTTTTTTGCAGGGCATCCTGCGCCAGCGCGAAAGTCCAGATGTGTTTGCGTATAAGGCTCAGAGTGCTCAGCGCCTCGCTGATTTTAAAGCCGGATATTTTTCTTTCCCTGCCCAGCTTGGTGTAAAAACTCTTAATTTTGCTGACATCATGAAGACCGCCCATCCACAGAGTCAAATGCGAAAGAATTCGGTCACAGATGTTATACAGCACCGCTCTTTCCACTTTATGGTATTCAACAGTGGAAGGATTTGTCGCGACATCTTCCAGCCATTGCTCAATAATTTTTTCCTTATTCTTAATGATTACTTTGACCAGACGGCGCGTTAAAGAATTTTTCGCCAAAGCGGCAGGAAGCGTTTTTTTATCAGTTTGCTCGATGGAATCGAATATTGTCCAGTAATCCCTTCTGCTTTTAATATAGGCATCCAGTGCGCGTTTATTGGACCGGAAGGCAAGGGGTGGCAATTTGTTCACAGGCCAGAACCGTGCCTGCGAACAATCGTCTCCGGCGCAGAGTTTTCCGCCGCTTTGTTCCACAATAAATGTTAGAAAAAGCAAATCGCCGTAGAAGCGACTTTTGTAGGAATCAACATCAAGCAATTTTATAATTTTACCCTTAATGCCTGTTTCTTCTTCCAATTCGCGCAGCGCCGCTTCCTCTATGCTTTCTCCCGCTTCGGCAAATCCGGTCGGCAGACACCAGAGTCCTTTTGAAGGCGGCCTGTCGCGCCTGACCAAAAGTATTTGGCGTGAAGATTCAAGAATCGCGGAAACCACCGGTAGAGGATTTTCATAAAAATACGAATTACAGGCAGGGCAGAAGTCTCGCCGGACATTATCCTCTTGTTTCTTGATAGTTGTTCCTCCGCAGTAAAGGCAAAACTGGCGTTGTTTTTTCATCATGTTTCCTCTGGAATTAGTGGCTCTGAGCAGATAAAAATCCTGTCGTCCTTGCACATGGAGACTAAATTATTCTTCATTGCCGCATCCTGCAACTCGCGCATAAGCTCATTAATGACGGTTTTCTTGTGGGCTTCGGTTCCCGTGAGGAAAAAAGATTTCTTAAATTGAAAGTAATCCATGAATTGATCAATTTCATGAGGTTTAAAAATCAACGTATTTTTAAAATCAATGATCTGTATCCGGTTGAAATAAGGATTAAGAATAGTTTCTCCGTTTTCGGCGGAAAACTGGTCGAAAATGATTTCTATCGGCAGAAATTGGTGATCATCGAGCGAATTGTTTTGTCTAAGGATTTTTTTGACAATCTTTACAATTTCCCGCATGTCCTCCCGGGAATGAGTAATGGTTATAAAAACTCCGTCTTTTTTCAGGATGCGGGCGATTTCCGGAATCATATCGGGGAAAAAATACAAAGCGTAACTGCAAATAACCAGATCAAAGGAATTCAGGGGATATTTTTTTATTTTATCAATGCCGGAGGAGAAAAAAAATCCCGAATATCCGGCGCGAAGGCATGCCTCCAGAAAGAATGGTTTATATTCGGGAATAATATCAAGGCCGGTAATATTTGCATCCGGGTGCAATTTATCTTTCAGGGCTTCGGTAAAAGCGCCAAAAGCGCAGCCCAGTTCCAAAACATTCCGGCAGTTCGACAGGTCAACTTGCTTCAGAGCTGTTTTTCTGATATCTTCTTTATTGGTGGAAAACCGGCGGATTAATTGGGCGATGGCCAGATGCTTTTGCACATCTCGGAATACTTTGCGAATCTTTTTTTTATCCAGAAATTCCGGCATATTGTCCCAGCTTTCATTGTTTAAAGTTGTCGTTCCAGATACCGGCCTTTACTTTACGCGAAAGAGGAATTTCAGGCCAGTCTTCCGACGCCTTCAGCCAGATCAGTCAGTCCTTTTTTATCGATAATCGAAATAGAGCGAGTGCTCATTTTAATTAACTTTTCTTCATTCATGCGTTTTAGAATACGTGAAATGGTTTCGGGAATAGTACCCAGAAGTCCCGCCATTTGATTTTTTGAGATATCCAACTCTATGGTTGATGCCTTTCCCTTGCGATCATTCAAAAAGAGCAAGTAGGCCGCCAATCTCCCCGGTACTTCTTTGAGAGACAGATTTTCCACCAGCATGGTAAGTTTGCGCAGCCGCAGGGATAAAAGCGCCAGCATACTCAAGGCGAGCGAAGGCTGACGGAGAATCAGCTCTACAAATTTAAGTTTTGGGAAAAAAAAGACGCTGGTTTCGACAAGAGCCTGCGCAAAAGCTGGATAGTTCTCTCCCGCGAAAACAGCCGCTTCTCCGAACGGTTCCTGATCTTCCAGAATATGAAGAATTTGTTCTTTGCCGTCGGCGGAGAGCTTGAAAATTTTTACTTTGCCGGAAAGAATAATATAAAAACCAACTCCCTCATCGCCTTCGGAAAAAAACATTTGTCCTCTGGAAAATTTCTGTTTGAGGGCGATAGAAGCAAGACTTTCGCAGTAATTTCCCGGCAGGCCTTCAAACAGGGGGATAGCGGCAATGGTTTTAATTATATCCATAAAATTCACCGTTAAAAATTAATAGCATTTATATTTGACTTAAGTCAAGGCACAACTCTCAGAAATCGTTCATATAGCCGGCAAAAGAAAAATAACAAATATAAATATGAAAGGAGTGGATAAATGGAAAATTTAAATATGTTTTGTTATCAATGTGAACAGACGGCCAGGGGCGAAGGTTGCATGAAGGCGGGGGTTTGCGGCAAGGACGCGGATGTTGCCGCTCTTCAGGATGTACTGGTTTACGCGCTTAAAGGTTTATCGGCGGTGGCGGTTGACGCCCGCAAGGACGGGATTGTCGATCATGATATTAATGTGTTTACGGTCAAGGCGCTTTTTTCGACCCTCACTAATGTCGATTTCGACCCGGCACGATTTGTTGAATTAATCAAGAAATGCGTTAATATGCGTGACGCTCTGAAAGACAAAGTAAAAAAAGCCGGCGGCAATGTAGATGAAAAACCTGCCGCAGTAGCCTTTTTACCGGAATCGACAGTTGCGGGACTTGTCGGACAGGCAAAAATAGCGTCGCTCAAAGCGGATGCATCGATAAATCCGGATATTCTATCCCTTCAGCATATACTGCTTTTCGGTGTGAAGGGCGTGGCAGCTTATGCCGATCACGCGCAGATTCTGGGACAGGAAGACGAAAAGATTTACGCTTTTGTTCAGGAAGCATTGGCGGCTATCTTGCGGGAGAATCTCGATTTAAACGGCTGGATCGGCCTGATATTAAAATGCGGTGAAATCAACCTGCGCACCATGGAACTTCTGGACGCAGGCAATACAGGAGCCTTTGGTCATCCCGTTCCCACATCCGTGCCATTGGGCGCTAAAAAGGGCAAAGCCATTCTCATCTCCGGCCACGATCTGAAGGATTTGTCCGAACTGCTGAAACAAACGGCAGGCAAAGGAATTAATATCTACACACATGGCGAAATGCTGCCCGCGCACGGCTATCCTGAACTTAAGAAATATCCGCACTTCTATGGTCACTATGGAACCGCCTGGCAGAATCAGGCCAGGGAATTTGCCGAATTTCCCGGCGCGATCCTGATGACCACAAACTGTATTCAAAAGCCTCGCGAATCTTACGCGGCCAATATTTTCACCTGTGGACTGGCAGGCTGGCCGGGCGTCGCGCATATTGCGGATGGCAACTTCGAGCCGGTAATTAAAAAAGCGCTGAAAATGCCGGGATTTGCCGCCGATACGGAAGGAAAATCAGTCATGGTCGGATTTGCCCGCAATGCCGTTTTAGGTGTTGCCGATAAAATCATAGAAGCGGTCAAAGACAAGGCCATCCGTCACTTCTTTCTGGTTGCCGGATGCGACGGCGCCAAACCCGGAAGAAACTATTATACGGAATTTGTGGAAAAAGCTCCCCGAGATACCGTTATATTAACGCTGGCTTGCGGCAAGTTCCGTTTTTTTGACAAGGAACTGGGAGATATTGGCGGAATTCCCCGTCTTTTGGATGTCGGTCAGTGTAATGACGCATATTCGGCTATACAGATCGCCATTGCTTTATCCAAGGCGTTTAATACAGGTGTAAACGATCTGCCTCTGTCCATGATTCTATCCTGGTATGAGCAGAAGGCTGTCGCAATCTTGCTTACATTGCTTTATCTCGGCATCAAGGATATTCGTCTGGGTCCGAGTCTGCCGGCGTTTATTACACCAAACGTACTCGATGTGCTGGTGAAAAATTTTGCCATTAAGCCGATTACAACGCCAGATGAAGATTTAAAAGCCATTTTAGGCTAGAAATATAAAGTAATAAAGGGAATTTAAAAAGAATAACTCCCCGCGTTTTGAGCGCGGGGAGTTTAAACTGAAATTTCAGCGGATACTCTCTTCAACAGCCATAATTTTGGCTACTCTTCTTGAATGCCTGTCACCGGCGAATTTTGTATCCATAAATTTATCGATTATTTTTGTAACCGGCACAAAATATTTTACTCTGCCGCCCAGAGCGATAAAATTGGCATTATTGTGCGCTTTGGCCATTTCGGCGGTAAACAGGTCATGAATTAAAGCACACCGGATACCTTTAATTTTATTTGCGGTTATGTCCATTCCTATTCCCGTGCCACAAAGCAGAATGCCGAAATCATATCCGCCTTTTTTAAATTCTTCGCAGGCAGTGACGGCAATATCGGGATAATCTACGGAGTCATCGCTATTGACCCCCATATCCTTTATCTCGCAATTCTTTGTTTTTAGAAAAGATATAATTTCACTTTTTAAAGCTACGGCGCCATGATCGGAAGCAATAATAATTTTTTTCATAAGGAGTTCCTTTGCTGAATATTTTATTAATTCCTTAACCACCATTTTTACGATATTGCAAAATAAGTCAATAAAAAAACTTTGCTTCGCCGGCATATTTGCGTTAAAAAGTCATATGCAGGAATTATTGACAAAGTATTTCAATTACCTTTTGGTTGAACGGGGTATCGCTCAGAATACACACGAGGCCTATGGCCGTGATTTGCGCCGTTTCGGGTTGTTTGTTCAAGAGAAAAAGAAATTAGCTGATGTGCATGAAATCACCCCGGAGGTGATTATTGAATATTTAGTGCAGATTAGAGATGAAGGATTAGCGTCTAATTCCATGAACAGGTCTCTTGCCGCTTTGAGGGGATTTTATAAGTATCTGCTTCGCGAAAAGATCATTACAGAAAATCCGCTGGCCCACATTGAACTGGCTAAAGTATGGATGAAATTGCCCGATACGGTAAGTAAAGAAGAAATGAAAGCCATTTTGGACCAGCCGGGTGATCAAACTGCCGCCGCCATCCGCGACACTGCCATGCTGGAGCTTTTGTACGCGACGGGAATTCGTGTTTCGGAATTAATTAATTTGACCATGAACAGTATCAATTGGCAGGTCGGTTTTCTGATTGCCATGGGGAAAGGCAGCAAAGAAAGAGTTGTTCCTATAGGTAAAATAGCTTACGATTGCGTCAGGCGTTATGTTGATGATGTCAGACCGAAATTAATGCAAAAAAAAATTACGGATGTGCTGTTTCTGAATCGCTTTGGAAGAAAGTTTACGAGGCAGGGTCTCTGGAAAATCGTCGCCGGGTACGCCAAAAAAGCGGGATTGAAAAAGAAGGTTTATCCTCATACCTTCCGCCATTCTTTTGCTTCGCATCTGCTGGAAGGAGGCGCTGATTTGCGCACGGTGCAGGTAATGTTAGGGCATTCCGATATATCGACAACGCAGATTTACACGCATATAACGCGGGAGAGGTTAAAAGAAGTTCATCAGAAATATCATCCACGGAGCTGATTTCCGGCAATAGATATGTAAAGAAGAGGGCATTTAGTGATTAATCAACGCGGAAACAAAAAAGAACAAAGCGGAGGAACATCGTTTACGGTAATAGTGATATCGCTTACGCTTATTATTGTTGCTTTAATTTCTGTCTTATTATTTTTTTTCTATCCTCAATTTTATGACTCTCTTGCTTTTCAGGCCTCCAGAGTAAAAAATGCTTATTGCTATTACGTATTGCAGGACAAACCTGAATTTTACTATTTGGAAATGGAAAAAAACGGCAAGGATATCCGTGTCAGCAAGGATAAACCTCTGGAAGTAACTTACCGGGATGAATTCGTGGTCAAATCGGTGGTCAGTGATGATCTGACCGGCAAATACACAACCGTAAAGTTCGAAGGCCTGAGTAAAGGCAATAACGATCTGGGCGTTTTATTGAAGGGGGTTGATTTCGTCAATAAAATTATTAAGACGTCAGCTATCATTGATAATTCCGGTATTGTGTCCGATTACAAAATATTAATAAATTATAATAATGAAGCGATCGCCGCTGTTCCACTGAAAATTGAAATTACACCGCAGGACTGGTTCCGGTTCGCGAAAGATTCGGCCAATGTCAAAGACCAGATTGAGTATTTAAAAAAAGCGATGGAAATGAATAAAAGCGATGTCAGTGTGCGCAATATTCTGGCCGGTGTTTACTCGCGTCAGGGCAGACTGGATGATGCTATCAATCAGTATAAGGATGTGTTGAATATTAAGCCCGATGATTCAGTGGCTATGAGAGAGCTGGTTAAATGTTACATCAGGAAAAAAGAATTTGACGAGGCCATTAAGACATCGAAAAAAATTATTGGAATAAATCCGAAGGAAGTGGATGCTTATGTAGGTCTGGGTCTTTCTCTGGCGGAAAAAGGATTATGGGCTCAGGCGGCGCAAAATTACCGCGAAGCAGTGCGGATTGAACCGGATAATTATGAGGTGAGATTCAAGTTGGCCCAAGCCTATAATAACAGCAATATGGTGAACTCTGCCATTGAAGAATATAAATATATTGCCGGGCATTCTAAAGAGCCGGCTCAAGCCTTGTTTGCCCTGGGTGATACTTATCTAAAACTCAAAAAAAATGATGAAGCCGCCAAGTGTTATAAAGAAATAATAACAAAACAGCCGCGAAATGCCGCAGCTTACGCCAATCTTGCTGCTGTATATGCCGGGGAAGGCAAATGGCCTGAAGAACTGGATAATTTAAAAAAAGCGGCCTCAATTAGTCCTAAGGAGCCTACGATCCGCTTTAATCTGGGCGCGGCTTACGAAAGACAAAAAATGAATGCGGAAGCGGTCAAGGAATATGAATATGTATTAAAGATTAATCCTGCCGATGCCGACGCGCAGGATCGCCTTGCCGATCTGTCGCTCAAAAATAAACAATTTGATCAGGCTGTAAAATATTACGAAATATTAAAAACAAGATTCCCTCAAAAAGCCTCGATTTATGCCAATTTAGGTTTTGCCTACGGCGAACTGAAGAAATATGCCATTTCAGCTCAAGCTTATGAAAAAGCGATTAAATACGGAGCAAAAGACTCCAACATTCATTATAACCTGGCCTATACCTACGATAAAATGGGAATGGAAAGAAAAGCAATTGCCGAGTATGAAAAAACTTTCCCTCTGACAAAGCAGGTATTGGGTATTATCGCTGAATATTACCTGAAAGAAAAAAATTATGTGGCAGCAATCAAATATTATAAAAAATTAGTTGAAATAGAACCGAAAAAAGCATCGTCTTACGGGAGTTTGGGTTATGCTTATGCCGCTTCTGAAGATTGGGATATGGCTATTAAAAATTACAGGACCGCGTTAAAGTATGATCAGGAAGACTATTATCTCTACGCCAATTTAGGAGAAGCTTATGAAAAAAAAGGACTCTACACGGAAGCACTGAAGGCTTATACCAACGCCTACGAGCTTAATCCGGAATCGGCAAGAGCCGCAAAAAAAATACCAAAACTGAAAATTAAACTTTTGCAGGAAAAAGCGCAGAAAAAAACCAGGAGTGAAGAAGAATGAAGAATATAAGCATAGGTGATTTTGTTATCGGGGATAATAAAAAATTTGTTCTGATTGCCGGTCCGTGCGTTATCG
This sequence comes from Smithella sp., assembly GCA_050011015.1. Lineage (GTDB taxonomy): Bacteria > Desulfobacterota > Syntrophia > Syntrophales > Smithellaceae > Smithella. Next base: position 1,721 of record JBEKJX010000042.1, on the reverse strand, counting down.
AGAATGAAAAGACGGCGATGGACACGGCGCTGTATTTGAAAAAGCTCACGGCAAAATTGAAAATCCCCTTCATATTTAAATCTTCTTATGACAAGGCCAACAGGACTTCGATAAAATCCTATCGCGGCCCCGGAGCAAAAAAGGGATTGGCAATATTGAAAAATATTAAAGAGGAACTTAATATACCGGTGCTCTCCGATGTGCATCGTTTCGAGGAAATCGATGCCGCTGCGAAAATACTGGATGTCATACAGGTGCCGGCCTTTCTTTGCCGCCAGACTGATTTTGTCGTTGAAATCGCGAAAAAAGCCCGTGTCATCAATGTAAAAAAAGGGCAGTTTCTGGCTCCCTGGGACGCGGCCCATATCATAGAAAAAGTAAAATCAGCCGGTAATGAAAATATCATGATTACCGAAAGAGGCGCGTCATTCGGCTACAACAACCTTGTTTTTGACGTTCGTTCTTTGCCGATTCTCAGGGATATGGGGTATCCGGTAATCTTTGATGCCACCCATTCGGTGCAGCTACCCGGAGGGCAGGGGACAACATCCGGCGGCCAGAGGGATATGGTAAAGTACCTGGCGCGGGCGGCCGTAGCCGCCGGTGTGGATGGCGTTTTTTTCGAGGTTCATAGTAACCCTCAGAAGGCTCTGTGCGACGGCGCCAATTCTCTTTATCTGGATTCGCTGGAAGAACTGCTTACGACGCTGAAAAAAATTGACTCTCTGGTAAAAGCATCTAAATAGTAAGGGAAGATGTTGGATTGCGGCAAATGAAAAAAAGAAGAAAAATAAAAGTATCAAAAATATTATTTTCAATAATATCAGGTTTTTTGTCTATTATTTTAGCAGGATGCGCTTCTATAAAATATTCAACAGTCGAAATCGAAAGAGGGATAACACAGTTAAATATAGGCGAGTCAAGATTTGTTAAAGTCGGGGATTATAATATCCACTATATTGAAGCAGGCGCAGGCGAACCGATGATTATGATTCACGGCTGGTTATGTTGGGGCGCTTACTGGAAAAAAGTCATTCCCCTGATGAAGGACAGTTATCACGTGTATGCTCCCGACCTGCTGGGTCACGGAATTTCGGATAAGCCCCTGGGAAATGAAGTCAGCTACGGAACCGAAGATCAAGCCCGGCGGATAATCGCTTTCATGGATAAGCTGGGAATTAAAAAAGCCTATATTGTCGGTCACAGCATGGGTGGAGAAATTGCGGCCAAAGTAGCGTTCTTAGCTCCGGACCGCGTCAAGGGACTTGTCCTTATTTGTGCTGCCGGTATGGAGAAGACGCCGAAACTTCTTCCCTGGCATGTCCGCTTAGGTCGAACCATGCATTTAGAGAATCTGGCATGGATGATGAATGAGACGATAATACGAATCAATACGCCTTCACTTATGTTTTACCGGGAAAATCCAATGCCCGATGAGTTCGTCAAGGATATCGTAATGACCAATCTTAATAACATGACAGACCGCAAGGCTATGGTTAAGGCAACAAAGGAAGGTTTGTTTCAGAACTTCATGGACGAGCGTTGCGCCGGTATAAAAGTGCCTACTCTGGTCATATCAGCAAAATATGACCGTATAGTACCTCCTGAAACGCAGGAGCAATACAGTAATCTGATTCCGGGTGCAAAGTATGTGTGTATCGACAAAGCAGGTCATATGGTGCCCTGGGAGCAGGCAGGGCAGGTGGCGGCTAATATCAAGA
>JBEKJX010000041.1:0-15555 GCA_050011015.1 Smithella sp. | reverse complement strand
GGGATACCGTGGCCCAGGGCGCTGCGCTGGAATTTAAAATAATGCCCGCAGTCATTCATTGCTTTTCCTGCCAAAAAGATTTAGAGATTAAAACACACACGGGGATATGCCCCGGCTGCGGCGGTCAGGAAGTCATTTTAACCGCCGGAACGGAAGAACTGCAAATATTAGAAATGGATGTAGATTAGGAACTTTTTATGTGCATTGGATTTCCCGGAAAAATAATTTCTATCGATAAAGATAACTATGCGATTATCGATATCAGCGGCACCCGCCGTGAAGTTTGCCTTGATATCGTAGACGAACCGTCAGGCGTGGGCGACTATGTCATCAGCCATGCGGGCTATGCCATTCACAAAATCGATGTGGCCACGGCCCAGGAAAAACTCAAATTATTGCAAGAGCTCATCGACAATGAAATATATTGATGAATACCGGGATCCCGCTCTGGTTGCGGGATTATTGACCAGGATTGAAAACGCGGCCAGACAAATTTCCCGTCGGGTGACTGTCATGGAAATTTGCGGCAGTCATACCTATGCTATCGGACGTTTCGGCATCCGCAAGCTCCTGCCGGAAAACATCCGGCTTATTTCCGGCCCCGGCTGCCCGGTTTGCGTCACCTCGACGCGGGACGTCGATATTGCCCTTTATCTTGCAGACCTGAAAAATGTTATTTTCGCTACTTTTGGCGACATGCTGAGGGTTCCCGGCACAAGAAGCGATAGTTTGCAGAAAAAAAGGGCCGCCGGCGCTGATGTGCGCGTCGTTTCTTCCGCTGATGAATGTATCGCGCTTGCGGAGTCCAATCCCCGGAAAGAAATCATCATGATGGGCATCGGTTTCGAAACAACCGCTCCCACCATTGCCGCAACTGTCGCGGTCTGTCGCAAAAAAGGGATCAAAAATTTTTCCGTTTTTTCCGTGCATAGGATCGTCCCTCCGGCCATTGGCGCATTGATTGCCGATCCACTCCTGAAAATTGACGCTTTTCTCTGTCCGGGGCATGTCAGCACAATGATTGGAAGCGCCGCTTATCAAATGATTCCCGACGCCGGATGCGCCGCTGTCATTACCGGATTCGAACCGGTGGATATTCTGGAAGGCATCTGGATGATTCTTAAACAGGTCGAAAGCGGGGAAACAGAAGTCGCCATTCAATACAGCCGCGGAGTCAGGCCAGAAGGAAACACTAAAGCGATGACCTTTCTGCAATCGATCTTCAAAACTGCCGATGCCGAGTGGCGCGGCCTGGGAACCATTCCGGCAAGCGGGCTTGTTTTTCGCGGCGATTATGAAGCATTCGACACTCTGGCTAAATTTCCCGTGCCGGAAATCCGCTCCGCCGAAATCAAGGGCTGCGGCTGCGGCGATATTTTACGCGGCATTAAAGCGCCGCAGGATTGTCCATTATTTAAAACAATATGTACTCCGATGAACCCCGTCGGCCCCTGCATGGTTTCTTCGGAAGGCACCTGCTCCACTCATTATAAATATTACTAACGGAGGTATAACCTGTGAAAGTAACAGTCGTAAAAAATGTGCTTGACGCCAATGATCGCATCGCGGCGGAAAACAGAGAACTCTTTGACCGTCATAAGGTATATGTCATCAATCTCATGAGTTCACCGGGCGCAGGAAAAACAACGCTGGTGGAAAGAACCATTATGGCGCTTAAGGATAAATATCGTATCGGCGTGATCGAAGGCGACATTCAGGATACCTATGATGCCGACCGCATCGCCAAACTCGGTATTCCCGTTGTGCAAATAAATACCGGCGGGGCCTGCCATATCGACGGCAACATGATCCGTGAAGCCCTGCCCACATTTGATTTGAGCAAAACCGATTTGCTGATCATTGAAAACGTCGGCAATCTGGTGTGTCCCGCGGAGTTCAAAATCGGCGAGAACGTCAAAATCATGCTTTTGAGCACACCGGAGGGCGCGGATAAACCGGCAAAATATCCTCTGATGTTTCAGGAATCGTCGGCGCTTCTGATCAATAAAATGGATTTGATGCAATACGTGGATTTCGATCTGGCCAAGGCCAGACGTGATGCGCTGGCTTTGCACAAGGATCTGAAAATATTTGAAGTGTCCTGTAAGACCGCAGCCGGTCTCGAGACCTGGATTGCGTGGCTTACCCAACGCATCGATGCATTCAAAAAATAAAAAAGTGAACAAAAAAAGAGTCCGTTATCTTTTTTCCGGCATAGTGCAGGGGGTCGGTTTCCGGCCCTTTGTTTACAGGCTGGCTGTGAAAAACAATCTAACCGGGTTTGTGCAGAATAGCCCGGAAGGCGTGGTCGCAGAGGTTGAAGGCTATCCGTCGTCACTCGACACTTTTTTAGAAAGCATCCGGCAGGAACTTCCGCCGCTGGCCAATATCACTAACATGTCGTCTTCGGAAATTGAAAATCTGAACGATGATATTTTTCAAATTACCGGAAGTGACAGGCAGGGTCGCGCCGATGTGCACATCACTCCCGATGCGGCCATCTGCGCCGATTGTTTAAAAGAACTTTTCGATTCCGCCAACAGGCGGTTTTGCTATCCCTTCATTAATTGTACAAATTGCGGCCCTCGTTTGACCATTATCAACGCGATTCCTTATGACCGGGTCAACACATCCATGTCCTGTTTTCCGCAGTGCCCGCAATGCCTTGCCGAATATGAAAACCCGGCAGACCGCCGGTTTCACGCCGAACCCAATGCCTGCCCTGTTTGCGGCCCGCAGATGACATTGCTTGACGCGGAAGGCGCCGTCATTAAAACAGATGATCCGGTCAAAGCTGCGATTGACTTGCTGAAATCCTGCCAGGTAATCGCCATCAAGGGATTGGGGGGATTTCATCTGAGTGTGGATGCCGCAAGCGATGAAGCTGTAAAAAAACTCCGTTCGCGCAAATACCGCGAAGAAAAGCCGTTGGCCGTTATGGTGCGCGATATTGATCAGACAAGACTCATCGCCGAAGTGTGTGAGGAAGAAAAGATTTTGCTTTCATCTCCCCAGCGGCCGATTGTTTTGCTGAAGAAAATTAAAAACAATCTCCTTTCAGATTTTGTCGCGCCGGAAGTTCCTAATCTCGGCATCATGCTGCCCTATGCGCCACTGCATTATTTGTTGCTGGAAAATAATTTTACCGCTCTGGTGATGACCAGCGCCAATCAGGTGGACGAACCGATCTGCACGGGCAATCGTGAAGCCGTCGCCCGCCTGCACGGCATTGCCGATTATTTCCTGGTGCATAACCGCGATATTTTGGTGCGCTGCGACGATTCCATTGCTTTTGCCGCCGCTGGGGAAGCTCAATTGATGAGGCGGTCACGCGGTTACGTTCCGCAGCCTCTCGAACTGAAAGATTCAATGCCCGCCATACTGGCGCTGGGGCCACAATTAAAAACAACTCAATGCATTCTAAAAGGCAATTTTGCCTATCTTAGCCCCCATATCGGAGATTTGGAAACACCGCAGGCACGGGATTTTTTTTCCGAGAGCCTGACGCTGATGAAAAGAATCACTGAATCTGACCCGCATATTGTCGCCTGCGATTATCATCCGGCGTATTATTCCACACAGGCGGCGCAGGAACTCTCCGGCGTAAAAGTGATCCATGTTCAACATCATCATGCCCATATCGTCAGTTGCATGGCGGATAATCAAATACAGGGCGATGTGATCGGGCTCGCGATGGACGGTACCGGTTATGGGCTGGACGGCAACGCCTGGGGTGGAGAATTCCTGATTGCCAATGAAACCACCTTCCAGCGTTTCGGGCATCTGCAATATCTCGTTTTGCCCGGCGGTGAAAAGGCCATCCACGAACCCTGGCGTATAGCCGCGAGTCTTCTTAAAACCGCTTTTGGCCAATCCTGGCAAGAAATAGCCCTACGTCTGAACCTGGTACCCGATAAAAGATACTTTGAAACGCTGGACAAGATCATCGAAAAAAGAATCAATTCACCCCTGTCTTCAGGATTAGGCAGGCTATTTGACGGTGTCGCCGCGCTCACCGGTTTGCGCCGCACTGTCAGCTTCGAAGGTCAGGCCGCAATGGAGTTAGAAGCCCAGGCGGCTGAACCCTCCGGTTCGCCCTATCCTTTTGCTATCTTGCAAGATAGCGAAAAATCGCATATTGTCGACATTACCGCCATGATCAGGGCCATTGTTGCCGATCTGGACGCTAAAAAAAGCAAAGCGTACATTGCAGCATCGTTCCATCGGACCATAACGGATGCTTTTGCCGCCATGGCTGGCGAGATGCATAAGGCTACAGGTCTCAAACGCGTGGCATTAAGCGGCGGTTGCTTTCAAAACAAGATATTACTGGAAAGCACTATAGAAAAACTGAAGAGCGCCGGTTTTGAAATTTATTGTCACAGGCAAGTTCCGGCCAATGACGGCGGTATTTCCTTAGGACAGGCAGTTGTTGCCGCCTCCCTGATAAAAAAAGGAATGGCTTAATACTTTTATAACGCAGAAAGGTTATTGAAATGAAATACGATAAAATACTTCTGGAACACGGCGGCGGCGGGCTCTTATCCAACGAACTCATTGCCGAATATTTTCTACCCCATTTTAAAAATCAATATCTGGAGAGGCTGGAAGACAGCGCCATACTGACAATAGGAAATCAGAAATTTTGCTTTACGACCGATTCGTATGTCGTCAGCCCCGTCTTTTTCCCCGGCGGCAACATCGGCTCGCTGGCTGTGCATGGCACTGTCAACGATCTTTCCGTCTGCGGCGGCAAACCGCTCTATATGAGCTGCGGCTTTATTCTGGAAGAAGGCTTTCCCTTCGATTCACTGGAAACCATTATCCAAACGATGGCTAAAGCGGCCGCCGAGGCCAATGTCAATATCGTAACCGGCGACACAAAAGTGGTGACTCGCGGCGCGGCGGATGGAATCTTCATCAACACGTCCGGCATCGGCCTTGTGGAGTATCCGGGTTTACTGGCCGTGAAAAATATTCAACCGGGCGACGCCATCATTTTAAACGGCACAATCGGTGATCACGGCGCGGCGATCATGAAGACCAGAGAAAATCTGGGTTTGACTGCGGAAATTATTTCTGATTCAGCTCCGCTCAATGATTTAATCGCCGGTGTATTAAAGGCCAGCCCCAACATTCACTGCATGCGCGACGCTACGCGCGGAGGTCTGGGCGCTATTATGGCGGAAATCGCCAAAAGCGCACGGGTTCGATTAGATATAAATGAGCGGAGCATCCCCGTTGAGGATAACGTCCGGGGCGTATGCGAAATTCTGGGACTCGATCCGCTTTTTTTAGCCAACGAAGGCAAAATGATTTTGTTTTGTCCGGCATCAGACGGGGAAACAGTGCTTGCAGCCATGCGCAGTCACAAATATGGCCGTAACGCCGCGATCATCGGCAGCGTGAGCAAAGCCTCACAGGGACGAGTAGTGCTTAAAACGTCCATCGGCGGCGAACGAATTGTCGATCTGCCCACGGGAGAGTTGGTGCCAAGGATCTGTTAGCAGAAAACCAACGTAAGTTTTTACCGGACAAAGAAAACAAGATATGGCTGTTCTCAACAGACTATGGTCTCTTTTAAGAATTGACCTTATATTTTCATCTTGTTGTCTCCTTGTTCTGCCGTCTTGCCATATTCATGCCGGTGAGAAATACCGATTTATCGATTTTAAACTTTGCCGTGAGCCCAAATATCACTTGCCTTCCGGCGAACCTCTGCCAGATGCCGATCGATATCATTTTTTATCTCCTTCAATTCATGTCTGGTTTCCTCGATAATCTCTTTTGCTTTCAAACTGGTATCGTCATAAATTTCCTTTGTATCCTTAAAAACCCTGGTCCCTTTCTCCTTGATGTCGGATCGCAGTTCTTTCCCTGATTTTGGCGCGAATAAAATGCCTGCCAATGCGCCCAAAGCGCCTCCAATCAAAACTCCCGCGAATAAATTACCCCATTGATTTTCATATTCTGACATAATTAATTTCTCCTTTTCTTTCTAGTATTTATTCCTGATGCCGTTCTTAGTGCCGGCCATTTCTTGATTGTCCTCTCAATTTACTTAGGATTCGCTACCGGCCGGTACCTAGGAGGGAATACCCGCCGGTAGCTATCCTGATTTGAAGGGCACTGTTGAAGTGACGGTATAGTGGCGCCTTCTTGAACCGGCCGATCTTTTCCTGAACAAGGCCGGATATCTTTTCTACTTTGCCTTCGCTCATCCATACTCCTCAATGATTTCATCCCGATAATTTTCCCGGCTTCTCATTTCAATCATGGGTATAAATGCCATAGTTTATCCATAAGTCTCCTCCATTCCCACCGGATAGAAAACATTATAGAAAATCATTTCATAGGGCTTCTTGAGAAAGCCGACCATCCCCCTGATTACACTGAAATGCCCTGACTTCAGGTGTTTCTTAAGATTATCCTGAGTATCCCATTCCTCAAGAATAAGAAGTTCATTTTCGTCCTCCAGGTTCTGGCAAAAGTCGCAACGCCGGCATCCCTTCTCCGTCCTTATAGAGACGATTAGTAAGGCTATCGTTTGCCACAGCTCCTTGCTCTTCTCAGGAAGAACATTCATTCTTATGGTCATCTGGATCATGAAAAGAATAATTGCAAAGGGCTTGCCAACAAATCAGAAATAAACAGAAACGTTAAATCATCCTTTAATAACAACTGATTAGATTAAATGAAAAAACAAAAACACACATAGAAACGTTTCATTTGACCTCAATATTTGGCAGAACCTCAATATATTGAGGGGAATTTTGTGGGAAAAGAAGCGGCGCGTTGTAGAAATAACCTGATAATCTGTTTGGTATTAATTTGAATCCTTAGTTTCCGATCTCACTATCTTGAGCTTATGCATCCTCGCTCTCAATGTACTCGGATGAAGGCCAAGAATTGCTGCAGCCCCGTCCTTTCCCTCGATTCGCCATCGTTTTTCCGAAAGGGTCCTTATGATTTGATTTCTCTCCATCTCTTCCAGGCTAATCATGCTGGACAATGGCAGTGATGAATTAGTAGCCAGTTTATCTGCCAACTGCAAGACCGGTCCGGGGCACAGGATCAGGGCCCGTTCAATTACACTTTCCAGTTCCCGAACGTTTCCTGGCCACGGATAATCCTGCAGCACCTTCATCGTATCTTTCTGAACAGACGTAATCTGTTTGCCCAGTTTTCTGGAATACCGATCGACGAAAGCCTGGACAAGCAGCGGAATGTCTTCTACCCGCTGCCTGAGCGGAGGAACAGTGACAGGAAAGACATTCAGCCTATAGTAAAGGTCCTGTCGAAACCGGCCTTGGCGAACCTCTTCGCCAAGGTCTCGATTCGTAGTCGCTATAATCCGGACATCGACTTTGATGGTATGCGATGACCCCAGGCGCTCAAACTCGTTATGCTGGATTACTCTCAGTAACTTGGCCTGGATCTCCAAAGGCAGTTCACCGATTTCATCCAGACAAAGAGTAGAACCATTGGCGATCTCAAACCGGCCCACCTGGTGGGTATCAGCCCCGGTAAATGCCCCCTTTTCCCGGCCGAACAATTCACTTTCAATCAAATTGGCCGGCAGGGCGGCGCAGTTGACAGTAAACAGTGGTCGATCCTTGCGAAGGCTCATATTGTGAATGGCGGCGGCAATCAGCTCTTTCCCTGTGCCGGTTTCGCCCAGGATGAGGACTGTTGTGTTCGCAGGAGCAACCTGCTCCGCGCGATAGAGAACATACTTGAGACCGTCACTTTGCCCGATAATGTACTCAAATTGACGTCTCATTTTTACCTCCTGGCGGAAGTAAATATTCTCGGCCTCCAACTGGTCTTTCATGACTTTAATTTCAGAAAGCGCCTTCTGAAGTTCGGCAGTCCTTTCCTCCACGCGGTGCTCCAGTTCGTTGTTAGCCTTCTGTAAAGCCTCCGCTATCCGTTTACGTTCGGTAATATCGCGCACGTTACACTGAATCACTTTATGATGATTAACCATGTAGATATTACTGACAAATTCCACGGCGATTTGCCGTCCATCTTTTGTTTCCAGCGGCAAATCTTCATAGCGGACATATCCTCCCCTGACTTGAAGCTCATCGAAGGCGGTTTTAGCGGCCCCAACATCTTTAAAGGCTCCAAATTCCCAGAGTTTCTTCCCTAGAAATTCCTCATGCGAATAACCCAGCATTTCTGTCAGAAACGGGTTTACATCCACTATTTGTCCTGTTTCGGCATCGAGGATTAATGTTCCTTCCAGAGATGCTTCGAATAGACGGCGGTAACGCGTTTCAGAAATATGGAGCTTCTCCTCCGCCTGTATGCGAGCGGTGATGTCGCTTCCAACGGCAAGATTTCCAATGATATTGCATTGGTAGTCCCTGATTGCCTTGTTTCTCCATGAAACCCAGACGCGCTTTCCGTTTTTCAGTATGTTTTCATTAATATTTTCTTCGAAGTCATCCGGATTCCGCAGGATTTGATCCACCATTTCCACCAGATTCTTTCCGCTGCTTTCAATTGGAGGAATAAGGATTTTCGCATCCTTTCCGATTATCTCGTCTAAGGTATATCCGAAAAATTTCTGCGCGTATTCATTGAAAAAGGTGATCTTGCCGTTATTATCCACTCTTAATATAATGCTGTTGGCTCTTGTGACAAGTTCCTTGTATCTCTCCTTGCTCTTCTGGAGATCAGCTTCTATCTTCTTGCGCTTGGAAATGTCTATCAATATGGCGCGGCAGTCCTGACCGGAGGCTGCTGCTAAAGCCTCAATCCGCACATAAAGAGATTGCTCTTTGCGAATAATTAACACTTCACAGCTCTGCTTGTCCTGGCTGGCAAAAACCTGATCAAGAAAGACATGGAAAGTGGAGCGGTTCTCCTGCGCGACAAAAGACTCAAAACTCCGCTTCATTAACAGCTGACGCTCCACACCCAAAAGGGATGCGCCTGTCAGATTGACCTGGAGGATGGCTGCATTGCGGTCAAAAGTAAAGTAGCCCACCGGAGCAAAATCATAGAGATCGGCATATCTGGTAAATCCGGCCTCGACCTCATCAAGGACCTGCCGCAATTCCTCATTTTGAATCTCCAGTTCAATCTGGTGCACCTGCAGTTCATGTAAAAAGGGATCGTCTTTGCCAGATGGTATTGTACCTTCAGGGGAAACTGTAACGGTCTTTTGTCTGCTTTTTCCCTGCTTGGCCGATACTTTCATATTCTTCCCTTCATTTCAGACTGCAACAAACAGGTTAATTTGGCAGTTCTGCAAGTGAAAGACAGATATAAACGGCATAACCCTCAGGATTGTGAGGCCATGCAATGCTACGATTGCATTATTGAATATTTATAAAGATTATTAAAAAAAATATCAAGAAAAATCAGCAACGGAAATGCCCAAACTTATGGCAATATTAAACATTTTAAATGCTTTTCCTTCGCGTAAAGCGTCCCGAAGTATATTAGTGAGCGCTCTTTTTTCCATTCATGCAATATTTTAAACGATAATGTTTTTTTAATAATAATTGACATGAAAACGGGAATTCCCTATATTTGACCTGTCAGAAAGTAATATTTTATCAAATAAAAATCTGAACTGACAGGCACTGATAATATTAATGTCTCATCGGGGGATTTGATGAATTAAAAAAAGTTTAAAAAGGAGATACGAAATGGCAGGGGTGGACTTTATAACGCATAAGGGAGTAAAGATACTATATGAGAATTTGTCACAAATCAAAAGTGATGAAGTACTAGCCCTTATTGAAAAAGCCAAAGCAATAATTCACGTTCAACCTCTAAATTCGGTGCTTGCGCTTGTAAATGTCAAGGATACACATTTTAATATGACAATCACCTCCGCCCTGAAGGATTTTACGAAGTCAAACGTTCCGTATGTGAAATGTGCGGCAGTTTACGGTGTGGAGGGTTTAAAGGAAGTTATATATAAGGGCATTCTGGCTTTCACAGGCAGGAAAAACATTGTCCTTTTTAGAAATCTTGAAGAGGCAAAGGATTATCTCGCAAATCTGAAATAATCCGTCTGCAACCTTACTTGTTTGCCCGGGGCATTGAGACAGTAGATAATGCCCCGGGCATTTTCGAAAAAAAACTAAGAATAACACGTTCTATTAATGATAATCTTCTTTAGATCATCGGAAAGATGATTAAAATAGGCGCAGTATCCGGCGACCCGCACAAGAAGGTACGGATATTTTTCCGGATGGCTGTATGCGTCCAGTAATATTTCTCTGTTGAGAACGTTGGGCTGGAACTGCATGCCGCCTTTTTTAAAATAGGTGCTGAATATGCCGGAGAGGTTTTTTACTCCGTCAGGCCCCTGAAACAAAGCGGAATCAATAGTGAAAGTAACGGTTGTCCCATTGGGAGCATACTTTTCAAAATCAACGCCGGCCACGGAATTCAATGACGATAACAAATCCGACATCTGCATTCCATAATGAGGAGCAACGCTGTTGGCCAGAGGAACGCCTTTGAGCCTCCCTGAAGGCAGAGAAGGAGTTTTCTTTCCGTAAACATCGCTGACGTTCAGGGCGTAATAACCAGCAGTATATATGCCGCCACGCGGAGGGTTCGGCACCTGCTTCAGGGCGTTACAATAAATCTCCAATGTTTTATTGACCCATTTGATTGCTTCACTGGATTCATCCTGTCCCAGTTTCGGCACGGCAAGCATCGCCGCCTGAATTTGCTGATAATAATCTCCCTCGAAATCGTTGTCTATGGCATTGATGATATCATTAATTGAATACATTTTTTTCTTATAAACGACTTCATTAATGGCGTGCAGTGAATCCGCGGCATCCGTAATACCGACCGCCTGAATGCCGCTGCTGTTAAACTGGCAGCCGCCTTCGTTCACGTCTTTTCCGCTTTCGATACAACCTTTGGAAAGTGAAGACGCCAATGGTGTCGTGAAATTTTTACAAATCGCCTTCTCAATTTTCTGGTGATCAGCCAATATAGAGGACGCCAGATGATTCAAACGCATCTGATAGCGATCGAGCAGTTCATCCATGTTCGCAGGCGGATTAGGTCTGGATGTCCTTTTCTCTTTAAATGAGTTACGGGCGTTGCTATATTTTGAAGCGATGAACCTGGAGAATTTATTGCCCCCGCGGAAGTTGTATTCGACCACTTTGGTGATTAGTTTCTCCAATTGATCAGAAACACCGAAGTTCCACAAATCATCTTCTTCGCCTTTAAGCGCCTGCAGTAACGGCAGGACAACGTTCATGTTGGCGCAGTCTGTATTGCCAAAATGATCATCTGAAGCTTTGGGCTCGACGCATCCCACTATCGCGTAATCCCTTGCATTCTGCACGGTGGTCGGATAATGCCTTAGCAAAGTTTTAATATAAATATCATCATTGAACAATTCCGGCATGGGAGCCCCATTGATATATACCTCCGCGAGCCTGTCCATGTATTGTGTGGGACTGCCCTGATGAATTCTTGCCGTCATATTTACGGCAAGAGGCTGGAGTTCGCAAATATCCACCAGCATATAAGTTAAATCATTGGTGGCATCCTTGCCATCTCTGCCAACACCGCCAAATGTCAGGGCCTGATCTGTAGATTGCGTCTCAAAAAGTCTTCCCATTCTCAGAAAAGTATCGCCGTCATTTACCAGAATGGCCTCGTCCATTTTCAGAACAAATAAAGCCAGCAATTCCTTCGCTTTCTCATAATCAATTAAGCCGGCTTCTTTATCTCTTTTATAGTATGGATACAATATCTGGTCGACACGCCCGAAGGATATCGCGTTTTCAAAGGACTCTATGCAAAGAGCGATTTGCAGGAACATCATGGATTGCAGCGCCTCATGATATGTGCGGGCGGGATATTTAGGAACATGCCGGCAAATCCGGGCCATTTCTTCCAGTTCTTTGCGGCGCACAGGATCTGTTTCTTTTTTGCTTAACTCTGACAAGGCATCTGCATATTTTTCGGCAAAAGCCTCCAGCGCTTTCAGGCAGATAATCGCGCCATCATAGAGGTCCTGATTATTTGAAGGCTTTTCTTTTTTCTTCGCTTCAATTTCTTTTATGATTCCGGTAGTGCCAAGTTCAAGCATGCGTTCGAAATTAACAATAAAATGCGCTATGGCCGCCATGTTATTATTAAATCCTACATTCATTTCAGAGCATCGTGACATATCCAGCATCAAATCTTTCAAGGATGATTTTACCTTGGTTAAGAGGCAATGTTTCCGCCAGAAGGGGAATATTTTAAAATAAAAATCGAATTTGTCCTTCCATGAACATTTGAACGATACCGGCGTCTGGCGATGCATTTGATGGATAATAGAAACAAAGAGAATACCGTAGTGTTCTTCCCATACCTGACCGCCTACTCTTTTGGAAGTAAAATTACCAACGAGCAGTTCATGAGGATAAATGATGACATCCTTATTTCTCAATACATAAGAAAGACGCTCCGACCGGTGAATGTGAGTAGGTTTTTTGAAACCATTCTTCTTGTAGAAATCTGTTTTCAGTTTGGATACTTCAAAACAGAGATGATAATCACTTTCCCTGATGTCTTTTTGTATATCATAAACGCGCTGGCTAAAGACAGCTTGGTGCCTTGCAGCATCCAGATCATAGCAGCTGGCATTGATACCGAAAGATTTGAATAATTCGACCGCTTTTTTAACCGATGCAAGGCTTTGTTCCGGCGTAATATTCAATGATTCCCGCACCAGCCCCAGACGTTTGGCTTTATCTTCGTACATGTTGTGATATTTCAGTAATTCAATTGAATCGTAACCGATAGACTTTAAAAAATCCGCGGCCGCTTTTATATTGCTTTGAGTATCATTGTACCCCGGCACCATGACCATGCGGAATTTTATATTGGCTTTTGCATCAATCAGCTTTTTAATATTGCTGTGTATTAAAAGGCTGTCTTGTTTTGTGTACTTCTCGTGAAGATTATCATCGCCGACAATCTTCAGATCAACTAAAAACAGATCAATATACGGCGCGATTCTGCTTATATTTTCCCAGGGCACATGAAGAGAAGTTTCAACAGCAACATGAATATTTTCTTTTAATAACGATTCCAATAAAAGGATAAGACTATACGGGTCTTGCAATAGAGGGTCGCCGCCGCTGAGGGTCACCCCGCCTCCCGTTTTGAAGTAATAATCTTTATCTCTCAAAACAACTTCAATGATATCGAAAATCGAATAACTGCTTTCAGGAGTCGTATCCGGCATGAATGACATCGCTTCAGGATTCTGGCACCATAAACATCTCAGCTTGCACCCTTTAAAGAAAATCGTTGTACGGATGCCGGGGCCATCGTGAACACAGGTTCGCTGTATTTTTAAAACGTTCAGGTTTTCAGTGTGTTCGATAGGGTAATCATCAAGATTTCTTGCGGTCTGCATTCTTTGCTCCTTTATGTTTTTATCTCTATCTGACAGCCTTTAAGAATTTAAGTAATTCAATACTGGCTTTCAGAAAGGTTTGTGCGCTTTGTGCCGCTTTTTCCTCATCGCCGTCTATTACGGCTTGTAATATTTCCTGCTGCAGCGTTGTATCCAAACTTGTGGATAAAGGCAGAAACAGATTTAAGTGTTTGTCATGGATTGTTTTGATAGTATTCATCAAAAGAGTATAAACCATGTTTTTGCTGGCCAACGCGAGTAGACGGAAAAATTCGAAATCCAATTGCTGTAATTTCCCCGGGTCGGTTGTTATTACGAGTTTCTCCATCAGAGTTATCATTTGTTCGATATCATTTTTATCCGCGCGCTTTGCGGCGCATCTTGCCACATCAGTTCCGAAAAGTTCACGTGCCTCGAGAATATTTTCCAGAATTTTGATGTCAATTTCACCGTTTATTACCAGTAACGAAAATATTAAATCAAGGGAGGCCTTATGAAAATCTTCAACAATAATGCCTTTGCCCTGATGGATAACAATCAATTTTAACTGTTCAAGTTTCTTCAGAGCTTCACGCAGAGTCGCCCTTGTCACATTGAGTTGTTCTGCAAGAGTTCGTTCCGGAGGCAGTTTATCTCCAGGACTTACCCCGCCCTGCAAAATGTATTTCAATAACATTTCAGCGATCTGTTCCGGGGCTTTCACTTTTTCGACAGGGATCAATTCAGCTATCATCATCATTCCTCATACCAATATTGGTACTACCATTAGACCAATTATGCTTTAACTATAACTCAAAATCAAGTATTATTTTATTATGAATTGCCAATAAATCAGATATTAATCTAATTTGTTGATATTTATAGGTAAATATCAAAGGAGTATCCTGCCGAAAAATAACATGAACAAATGCTTACTTTGGCAAATATTCTTAATAACATAAGACCGGACAATCACAGGACCGGATAGGAATCGTATCCTGATAAATGTGGTTGCCGTCCATGCAAAGCAGGAATGAATCTGAAGATTAATGTAGTTTACGTTCCGGGACTTGCTGATCTCGATCAAGTAGAAGGAATTGCCGCATGGGTTGCCTCCGTGGACAGAAACATTCCTTTTAACATTATGAGATACATTCCCCTTCCCGGTCAGCCCTACCCGCAACCCACAACAGAACAGATGACAGCGACTGAATAGATCAGCAAGCTACACCTCCGGGATTTATCCAGTTCTCGTCTGTCGTCTGATAATGCCCCCAAGCTGGCAGACAGGGATGGGCGTTTTGCTGTGACAAGATTATTGTGAATTATAAATGTAATTCTGCGGCTAAATCATCGGCACAGTATAAAAATATTCCCGTCAGGTTTGTCCATAGCGGAACATATCCTGATTGCCGTGTTTGTTTTCTGCTGCCGCCGCAGAAGATCAATATGAGCATTGACTTCAATCAAGACAGGGTCTCGCCTTCTCCCTTCTTTGCAATAATTCTTGACAGAAATAAAAAATGTGCTACGAACACATAATAAGTAGCACTAATATCGGTGTTCAAAATGACGTGGAGTTACTTTCAGGTTTT
The DNA here is from genome assembly GCA_050011015.1 of Smithella sp. GTDB lineage: Bacteria > Desulfobacterota > Syntrophia > Syntrophales > Smithellaceae > Smithella. The sequence continues at coordinate 570 of JBEKJX010000041.1, read as the reverse complement.
AGAAATATTATATAATTATTTTTTTTCAAAGGAGTTTTTTTCATGCACATGGCGGACGCTTTGCTCTCACCGGCGGTGGGAGCAACGATGTGGGCCGGTTCAGTGGCAACCATAGGATATTCATCAAGAAAATTGAAGGATAATATCGATAATAAGACCATCCCGCTGATGGGGGTCATGGGTGCGTTTATTTTTGCGGCCATGATGATCAACTTTACTATTCCCGGCACGGGTTCGAGCGGGCACATAGCCGGAGGAATTATTCTGACTGTCATACTGGGGCCATACGCGGCTTTTCTTGCGCTGGCGTCGGTGCTGACAGTGCAAGCATTATTTTTCGCCGACGGCGGTGTGCTCGCGCTGGGCTGTAATATCTGGAATATGGGCTTCTACCCATGTTTTATTGGCTTTCCCCTGATTTACAAGCCCATCGCGGGAGATGGAACAATTGCAAAACGTATATCCATCGCAGCAATTGCAAGTGCAGTCATTTCGTTGCAACTGGGTGCCTTTTCAGTTGTTCTGGAAACGCTTTTATCCGGAAAGAGTGAATTGCCATTCGGCACATTT
>JBEKJX010000040.1:0-15639 GCA_050011015.1 Smithella sp. | reverse complement strand
GGCGGCAAATTGCGTCGTCTTGTCGGGACAAAATACCGCCGTGTAAATCAAATCATCAATAAGCGCACTTTTAAGTTTAGCTTCATCTAAAATGCGAACATCATTGCCATCCGGTTCAAGAATCTTCGCACATTTATTTTGTAACTCATTCTTGTCTTTGTAAATCATAACTACTCCTTACAATTTTGTATTTTGTATTATGATAACATCTGTTTTGCCATTTGCACTTCGTAAGCGCTGCCAATATAAATCGGTGAGAGCTGATTTATATTTTCCACCTTTATAGACAAAATATCCTGTTTGCCGTCAGTCGCAAGACCTCCCGCCTGCTCCGCGATAAACGCCATGGGCTGTAATTCAAAAAGCAGGCGCAACTTTCCCTGGGGAGCTTTTTTTAAAGCGGGATAGGTGAACAAACCGCCTTTTTTTATCAGAATTTGATTGATGTCGGGGACAAAACCGCCGCTGTAACGCAATTTGTATCCATCATTTTCCAGTTGTTCAACAAACTTAAGATGCGCCGGACTCCAGTCACGGCGCAGGCCGCCCGGTGAAAAGATCGAGCCCTTATTCTTCAACTTAATATTTTCTTCGGATAAAACATATTCGCCTTCGCGATTAAGAACAAACTCATGTGCGCCCTTCCCCGCCGAATAAATCATGGTAATCAACGGACCGTAAGTAATATAGAGTGCCGCTACCATCGAATTTCTGCCCGAATCGAAAATTGAATTCTTATGAATACCGATAATCGTTCCTATGGCCAGATTAGTATCAACCAGCGATGAACCGTCGAGGGGATCGGCTGTCACAATATATTTTTCATTGCCGGTACCTATTTTAATTATATCTTCCAGTTCTTCGGACGCATATTCGCGCACAAAACCGGAAAATTGCAACTGATTTTTCAATATTTCATCGGAAGAACGATCCAGTGCCATTTGATCATCGCCATAAATATTTTTCAGTCCTGCAAGCTTTCTGTTGGATTCATGAATTTTCGCGGAAATATATTTACCGACAACGGCAATCTGCCAGATAAGACGCCTCAATTCCACTTCCACGCCCGCAATCCACATATGCCTTCTTAAATCAAAAATGTTTCTTGTGTAATCGCTAATTCCTTCTCCCATATTCACCCCCGCAAGAGATTTAAAAATGACTGCCTTTACCGGCACGGTTTGACAATCTTCTTTCTCTTAGATCATTTCTTTATTAATTAACATTCTTTGAGTTTACATGCAAATATTTAACTCAATATAATTGATAACGTGTTTCCTGTATATTTCATACCTATTTGATATTTTTATCAAATAACAATTGACGGTCAAACCAATCTGGCCTGTGCCTTCTTATATAAAACAGTCGCTATCGGCCCTGCCAAGGAAGCAACAAAATTTCTTTTATTTTGCGTCAAGAAAGCAACAATACTCGAGGCAATGTTTAATAAAAAGAACGGGTAACTGATAACAACTATATGGGATTACTATGGTTTACGAGTATAGTTTATCCCATTTCCAGCAATATTTTATTTAACTCTTTTAATTCATCACGCAGTTCGGCGGCATGTTCGAATTCCATATTTTTGGCCGCTTGTTTCATTTCTTTCGTAAGCTTGGCAATCAAAGCCGGCAAATCCTCTTCCTTAGTTGGAATGATTTTCCCTTCAGTTCCCACCGGCACTGTCACATAATCGGCTTCATAGATAGAGCCCAGAACATTGCTGATTGATTTTTTAATGGATTCCGGCGTGATATTGTTTTCTTCATTATATTTCCGCTGAATGATACGGCGGCGTTTGGTTTCATCAAGACAGGCCTGTATTGATTTTGTAATTTTATCGGCGTACATAATAACTTTTCCTGCAACATTACGGGCAGCGCGGCCGCTCGTTTGAATAAGCGACCGCTCCGAACGCAGAAAGCCTTCCTTGTCCGCGTCAAGGATAGCCACCAGAGAGACTTCAGGAATGTCCAGTCCTTCCCGCAACAGATTTACTCCGACAAGTACATCGAACCCTCCCAGACGCAAATCCCGGATAATTTCCACTCTCTCCAACGTATGGATATCGGAATGAAGATAGCGCACTCTGATATCCAAACCGGCGTAGTAATCGGTCAGGTTTTCCGCCATTCGCTTGGTCAAAGTCGTCACCAGCACCCTCTCATTTTTTTTTATTCTCAATCTGATTTCTTCGAGCAAATCATCAACCTGATGTTTCGCCGGTTTTACTTCAATCTCAGGATCCATCAAACCGGTCGGACGGATGATTTGCTCTACACGAACACCTTGAGCTTTTTGCGTTTCATACTGTGCCGGTGTCGCCGAAATATATATTCTCTGATTGGGCAGGGCCTCATATTCATCAAAACGCAACGGACGGTTATCCAACGCGGAAGGAAGACGAAATCCGTATTTGACCAGTGTTTCTTTGCGTGACCTGTCGCCACGATACATACCGGACAATTGAGGCAAAGTCGCGTGGCTCTCATCAATAATGATCAGGGCATCCTGCGGCAGATACTCCATTAATGTCGGCGGCGGCTCGCCGGGTTTGCGTCCGGTTAAATGGCGGGAATAATTTTCTATTCCCTGACAGTAGCCCATTTCTTCCATCATCTCCAGATCAAAATTAGTGCGTTGTTCGAGTCTTTGCGCTTCCAAAAGCTTGTTCTGTTCTCTATATTCTGCCAGCGTCTTTGCCAGTTCAGCGCGAATATCGGCAGTCGCTCTGGCAAGATTATCGGACGAGGTGACATAATGGCTTCCGGGATAAACGGCTGTTTTACTGACCGCGCTGATTTTTTTTCCCCTCAAGGGATCAATCAGCGCCATTGATTCTATCGTGTCGCCGAAAAATTCTATCCGCAGGGCCAACTCGTCTTCATAAGGCGGAAATATTTCCACGATATCGCCGCGGACGCGGAATGTGCCGCGGTGGAAGTCAATATCGTTTCTTTCATACTGAATTTCCACCAGCCTTTTCAGCAATTCATCCCGCGGGAAATCCCTGCCCATTTCCAGCTGAACTATCATGCCCAGATAGGCATCCGGCGAACCCAACCCGTAAATACAGGAAACACTGGCGATGATAATTACATCGCGCCGCGTCAAAAGAGAATGCGTGGCCGCATGACGTAGTTTGTCGATTTCTTCATTAATGGCCGAATCTTTCTCAATGAAGGTGTCCGTAGTCGGCAGATAAGCTTCCGGCTGATAGTAATCATAATAGCTGACGAAATATTCCACGGCGTTTTCGGGAAAGAGTCCTTTGAACTCCTCATATAATTGCGCCGCCAGAGTTTTATTGTGCGCGATGATGAGCGCGGGACGTTGTACGCGTTCGATAACGTTGGCAATGGTGAAGGTTTTGCCCGAGCCGGTAACACCAAGCAATACCTGATGCTCTTTGCCTTCCTGCAAGCCCTGAGCCAACCGGTCAATTGCCTGCGGCTGGTCCCCGGATGGAACAAAATCAGTTATCATTGAAAGCTTTTCCATATCACGCAACTTCTTTTGTCATGCCTCGATATATTTTAGTAATTCGGTTTCAAAAAAAAGAGGCTGCCAGCAGACGCAAAGTAATGTCATATATCGTTGCATCATTACCGGCCCTGGGACCTGCCACGTTGAGAACTTTGATTTCTTTTTCCGTAAGCCAGGAAATCAGCATCTGAGCTGCTTTTTTCAAAGATAATTCCTTCATATCCAGATGAATCCAAGGTCGGTTATGCTGCATGGCAAGTTCTCTGGTCAAAGCAGAACCCATGGTCAGCAATCCATTGGAAACAATAACCGTCCCGTCGGAATCCAGAACATTCATTTCCGTTCTTTTGGAATAATCGCCTGTCGGCATTTCCTGCAGATGATATCTCAGTGGAAGAGTGCCGTCTTCCGTCTTTCTTCCTTTGGGAAGCCAGCCTCCGTACGGAATACTATTTTTAATGGCGAAATCAAGAGCTGCCCTGTCCGCTCCGGTCTGGCCGCCGGATATTATTTTTTCCACTTTATGCATTTTACTTGTTCAACTTCATTTGATAATCGAGGATTGCATTATTGCGCTTCCCTGCCGGATTGAGCACCCGGTTAACAATCCGTCTTAGCTGTACGAAAAACAGTACTGCTTTGTAATTATTTAAGTATATTACACCCGTTCCCTTATTTTTCCAAACAGTTATTCATCTATAATTATGCAATTAATTCTCTTTTGGAAAAAATTAACTTGTGCTATGAAAAAATCTTTCAATCGGTATACTTTATTGAGGCAAATACTGTTTGAACACATTTTTTACAGGAGGTTTTTATGGAAAGCTTGAAGGACTTGCAAGCACGTTATGATGCCCTGAAAGCGCTAGATTTAAAACTTAACATAGAACGGGGACAGCCGGGAGACGACAATTTTAATTTGTCCAATGCTCTTCTTACCATCGTGTCGGAAAGAGATATTGTGACTGAAAGCGGCTTTGATATCCGCAATTATCCGGGAGGAGTTTTGGGCCTTCCGGAAGCGCGCAAGCTGTGCGCTGAAATTCTGGGTGTAAAACCCGAAGAAACCATGGTTGGCAATAATGCCAGTCTTTTTATTCTCTCCAATGTACTTATGTGGGCACTGCTGCGAGGCGTGGTCGGCAGCCCTCAGCCCTGGTGCCAAATCAGTAAACCGAAGATGATCGTCACGGTACCCGGTTATGACCGGCACTTCACACTTCTTGCGGAAATGGGTTTTGATATGATTCAGGTCAAAATGACAAAAGAAGGACCGGATATGTCACAGGTGGAAAATATCGCAGCGGCAGATACCGCAGTAAAGGGAATTCTTTTTGTTCCAACCTATTCCAATCCTACGGGAGACACGGTTTCCAATGAGACTGTAATGAAGCTGGCCAAAATGAAAACTGCGGCACCGGATTTCACCATTTTTGCAGATGAAGCTTATATCGTTCATCATCTTGTTGACAAGCCCGTGATTCACAAAAACCTGCTTGATGCCTGCAAGGAAGCCGGAAATCCCAACAGGGTATATATTTTCAGCTCGACATCAAAAATAACCTTTTCCGGTGCCGGTCTGGGATTCATGGGAACCAGCGCGGATAACCTTGCTTATATGGCTAAACTTTTCGGAACTACATTCATTGGCCCCAACAAAGTGGAGCAGTTGCGCCATGTAAAGTTTTTGAGCACGTATCCCGGTGGAGTAAACGGTCTCATGAAGGAGCACGCAAAACTTCTGAACCCCAAATTTGATATTGTACAGACGGTGCTCTCAAGAGAACTCGGCGATACCGGACTCGCGACCTGGAGCAATCCTGACGGAGGATATTTTATCAGTCTGAATACGGCCAAGCCAATCGCCAAGCGCGTGGTGACACTGACCAAGGAATCAGGCGTGGCGATAACTCCGGCCGGAGCAACATTTCCTTTCGGCAAAGATCCGCAGGATTCAAACATCCGTATATCACCGACGCGGCCGCCTATCAAGGAACTGGAAAAAGCAATCGAAGTGCTCGCTGTATCCATTAAGCTGGCATCAGCGCAATAGAGGCTTATTTTTTACAGACGAATATGATAAAAAAATAATCTTTTAACTTAAAAAAAAGGCGCGTTGAGTAATGACGCGCCTTTTTTTATTTATATGCTATTTTACCCGGATACAAGATTGCTTCTATTTTCCGGGCTGTTTAATGTCCGGAAGTATGGAAACTTTTTATATATCCATTTGATTTGAAGATGTATTTATCTTTGGGGTTGTTCAAAAATGCTCAGAGGCAAGGCGCGTAAGAACCGTATCGCGAAGCGTATATAAATATACATTGAGCGGTGCGGTTTGCAGCGCAACGCAGCAGATGAGCGTTTTTCAACAGCCTTATTAAAGAAATAAAACCGGTTCCCGTAATATCGCATCCCTCGCCCTATACGCGCATTCGGCGATTTCCGGATACGTATCTTTAAGCGAAGCAATTTGACGCAAATTATCCGCTGTGCGCAAAACAAGCGTCGCCATATCGCCTTCCGCGATTCCCGTGGCCTTGATGACAGAATCCCAACTATGCCCCTGCGCCCAATAATAAATGGCAACACCCGCCGATGTATGAAGTTTCGCGATGGCAAATCCCGCTGCTTCCAGACGATGAATAAGAGGACGCGCGGCAAGCACAACCTTTTTGAAGGACAGCAGCAGTTTCGGCGGCAAGTCTTTTATGGTCAATTTTAAATCATCATCACGGTCATAGGCGAAAAAAGCGACAACGGCGGCAAGAATTATTTCGTTTTCTTCAGGGAAAGCTTTCTCCCGCAAACACTGCGCTACCAGAAGCGGATAATCCAAACGAAGTTTTGAAGCCCAACGGCCGTCATCAGTGAGCGCTCCGGCATCGTCCACAAATCCTTCTTTCTGCAAAAATTTCAAGTGACGCGAAAAATCCGCCCAAAGCGATTTTGCCGCAGAAAAAGCAGTGCCATGGTGCCGGATATTTTGCTGATAAGCCGCGAGCGACCGTTCAAATATTTTACGAATATCTTCCGGCCTCTGCGATAAAAGTAAATTTAAGACCATGGCAAAATCATTTTTCAGCTGGCTCAAAATATCTTCCGGCTTTTGAAACAGCAAACGCCGTATATGATTCAAATCCATGAATTTCCCCGTAATTGTCAGCATAAAACCGATGTTATCCTGCCCGCGGCGTCCCGCGCGGCCGGTCATCTGACTGAATTCAGTAGCCGAAAGCGGAGTAAAATCATTTCCGTTGAATAAATCAGAGTTAAAAAGCACTATGGTTCTCGCGGGGAAATTTACCCCGGCGGCGATAGTGGACGTGGCAAAGATCACGCGCAAATGACCCCTCTTCATCATTTCTTCCACCAGCATCTTCCATGCCGGCAACTGTCCGCCGTGATGAGAGGCAAGTCCTGACGACCTCAGCGCTTTTAATTGCCGGTGATTGTTAAGCGTTGGAAAACGATCCAGCAGATCATACAGCGAATCATCAAATTCCGCGGAGTTCCGCAGCATAGGCAGCACCCCTCGCGCTGTCAGCGCCGCGTCGCACTCTGAGCGCGACTTCAAGAAAAAGATAGCAGGTAGAAGATTAAATTTTTCTAAAATTCTTATAATGCCGATGTAATCCGGCATTCTCGCCCCGCGCAATCTTCTCTCGTCCGTTCTTCTAATAAAATCGGCAACCGGCACAGAAACTTTCTTCCCGTCTAAAAAGGGATGCAGACAGCCGGAAGGATGAAGGAAAAGAGGATACAGGGGCACCGGGCGTTTTTCTTCCCTGATTACCGTGCATGGTTTTTTGCGGATGGATTCCAGCCATCGGGCAATTTCCTCGCCGTTGCCTATTGTCGCCGATAAAAGCAGCAGATTAATTCGCGCCGGAAGGTAAATCATTATCTCTTCCCAGACAACGCCGCGATCGGCATCACCCAAGAAATGCGCTTCATCCAGAATTACCAGATCGCATTTCAAATCTTTACCCTGATGCATGGCGTCATAGAGCTGATTGCGAAGTATTTCCGTAGTGCCCACGATAATCGGCGCTTCGGTATTTTCCTTGGTGTCGCCGGTTATGATGCCCACATTTTCAGGATCGAAGTGTAGGCCGAACTCTACCCATTTGGAATTGGAAAGAGCTTTCAGAGGTGAGGCGTACCAAGCGCGCCCACCCCGTTCCAGCACGAATAAAATCGCCTCGCGCGCGATCCATGTTTTACCGGAACCCGTTGGCGCGATTACCAGACAATCAGTATTATTAATCGCTTCCAACGCTTCGATTTGAAAGTTATCGGGAACAAAAGGAGTTGACGGCGGTTTCCCTATCCTGGACAGAACATTTTTAAGCGCCGGTACGATTTCCGGCTTGAAATAAGGCACATTCTCTTTTCTTTTAGATTTTCTCTGGGCGTCAGAACGCTTGAAATGAAAGGGCTTCTTTTTTCTCTCAATTATTTTTTGCATTTCTTATTATGCTTCAGAGCAAAGAAAGCTGGGTCGCGTGAAAGATGGAAATAAAAACATCAATCTTCAACTTCAATGATCAGATATTTTTTCTTCCCCTTCCTCACGCGCAATTCACTGACGCCTTTAAAATCGGCAGCAGTAATTTTCTCATCAATGGATTTTACCTGCCGGTCATCGATGTAAATCCCGCCCTGTTCTATCAGACGTTTTGTTTCGGAGATCGATTGGGTCAATCCCGCCTTGGCGCAGGCGGCGCAAATCTGGACGCCGGCATCCAAATCCTTACGGGAAATTTTATAGCGGGGAATGGCCGACGTATCGCTTGCCGCTGCCGCGCGGGGGATCGTGCTGGAAGGAAACATATCGGCATCTACCGGACGGGAATGAAAAGCTTCCATTGACGCGCGCCACGCATCCTCGGCCGCTTGTGTTCCATGAGTTATTCGTGTCGCTTCAAAAGCCAGCACCGCTTTGGCCATATTCAGTTGAGCATCAGTAAGTTTTTTAACAATGCTTATTTCTTCAAGCGGCAGGAACGTAAAAAGTTTTAAAAATCTTTCCAGATCTGCATCGTCGCAGTTGACCCAGTATTGATAATATTCATAAGGCTTGGTTAAGCTGCCGTCCAGCCAGATTGTTCCTTTTTCTGTTTTCCCCATCTTCTGGCCAAGTGATGTGGTAATCAGCGGGAACGTCACGGCATGGGCGTCCTTGGCGGCAACCTTGCGGATAAGTTCTGTTCCGGCCAGCATATTGCCCCATTGATCATTACCACCCATCTGCAGCGCACAACCGTTATTCTGAAACAAATATAGAAAATCATAGGCCTGAAGAACCATGTAATTAAATTCAATGAAGTTCAGACCTTTTTCCATTCTTATTTTGTAACTTTCCGCAGACAGCATACGGTTCACGCTGAAATGCCTGCCTATATCTCTTAGAAATTCTATATAGTTTATTTTTGTCAGCCAGTCGGCATTGTTCAAAAGAAGCGCTTTGCCGTCCGAAAAATCAAGGTATTGTGAAAGTTGTTTACCCAGACACTGGGCGTTGTAGTCAATCTGATCTCTGGTAAGAACCTGACGCATTTCCGTTTTCCCGCTGGGATCGCCGATTAAACCTGTTCCGCCGCCGACCAGCGCTATTGGCTTATTCCCATTTACCTGCATATGCGCCAGCGCCATTATCGGCACAAGAGAGCCTATATGCAGACTGGTAGCTGTGGGATCAAACCCGATATAGCAGGTTACCTGTCCTTCAGCAAAAAGTTTTCTGATCAAAGTTTCATCAGTGACCTGTTCAATGAAACCTCTTTCTTTTAAAATTTCATAGGCGCTAGTCATCCGTTCATACCCCTCATGCCAATTCGCTTTCATGGGCTAACTTTGTTGGCACAGCCTGCCCCGGCGCAGGCCGGGGTCATCAGTTTCCTCAATGTATCTTAAATACGCCTCGTTATCCTTTGAAATCGAAATGGCATTATTCTTTCAACTTAATACTGATTCTTTCAATAGAGTTTGCTTTCCCTGTGGCCGAATCAATATTCATAATGACTCCCTGCATTCTAATATCATCTCTAGCCACTTCAAATCTGTTAGGCATTTGAGTTAAAAATCTTTCGATAATGGCTTCTTTTTTAATGCCAATCACGGAATCGAAAGGTCCCGTCATCCCTGCGTCGCTTATATACGCCGTCCCCTGCGGCAAAATTTGTTCGTCAGCAGTCTGTACGTGGGTATGAGTGCCCAAAACAGCGGATACTTCACCATCAAGGTACCAACCCAATGCTTTTTTTTCGGAAGTGGCCTCGGCATGAATATCCACGATAATAATATTCGTTTTTTTTCTCAACTCAGCGATTTTATTTTTAGCCGCCACAAAAGGACAATCAATCGGCTGCATGAAAATCCGTCCGGCTAAATTGAGAACGCCCACATATTCTCCCGTGGAAAGAGGTATCAGAACAGTTCCGGAGCCGGGAGTTGCAGTCGGATAATTGGCCGGCCTCAAGAGTCTTTCAAAATCACCGATAAATTCCAGAACTTCCTTTTTATTCCAGATATGATTGCCGGAAGTAAGCACATCAATGTGGCATTTATAAAGTTCTTCCACAAGTTTTCTGGTTACGCCGAATCCGGCGGCGACATTTTCACAATTGGCTATAACAAAGTCAATTTTTTTTTTGGAAATCAGTGGAGGCAGAAGTTCGGCAATCGCCATCCTTCCCGGACTACCCACGATGTCGCCTATAAACAATATTTTCATTTATCGTTTTTCCTTCCGCAAAACCGGATAAACTTTATTTAGCATAATCGGAAACACGGGTTTCCCTTATTACAGTAACTTTTATCTGCCCCGGATAGGTAAGCTCGCTTTCAATTTTCTTGATAATATCTTTGCACAGCATCGTGGCGTCATTTTCGGATATCTTTTCATTCTCCACAAGAATGCGGATTTCGCGGCCTGCCTGAATGGCAAAACATTTATCAACCCCATTAAAGGAATGGGCGATCTTTTCCAGCCCTTCCAGACGTTTGACGTAGGTTTCCAGCATTTCACGGCGCGCGCCCGGTCTTGCCGCCGACAGCGTATCTGCCGCCTGAACCAAAACACCCAACAGAGTATTATTGCGCCCGTCATCATGATGGGTCGCAATCGCCTGAATAATTCGGGGATTTTCTCCAAAACGTTTGGCATAATCGGCTCCGATAGCCGCGTGCGTTCCCTCTATTTTATGATCTACCGCCTTGCCGATATCATGCAATAATCCGGCGCGTTTGGCCTCTTTAATATTCACTTTAAGTTCCGCAGCCATTATCCCCGTAAGATAAGCAACATCCATAGAATGCTGCAAAACATTTTGCGAATAACTGGTGCGGTATTTAAGGGAACCCAGTAAATTGATTATCTCCGGATGAATATCGTGGACGCCAACATCAAAAGATGCCTTTTCTCCTGTTTCCCTGATGATTTGTTCGACTTCAGTTTTTACCTTTTTAACAATCTCTTCTATGCGTCCGGGATGAATTCGTCCGTCCTGAATCAATCTTTCCAATGATATCCTGGCGACTTCTCTTCTGATCGGATCAAAGCTGGATAAGACAACCGCTTCCGGAGTATCATCAATGATCAAATCTATCCCCGTTGCCGCTTCAATCGCCCGAATATTTCTGCCTTCACGGCCAATGATGCGCCCCTTCATTTCTTCGCTGGGCAGATTGACCGCCGAAACAGTTTTTTCCGCTACAACATCTCCGGCATATCTTTGAATCGCGTAAGCAACGATTTCCTGTGATTTTCTATCAGCGGTTAATTTGGCTTCATCTTCAATCTTACGGACAAGCGCCGCGGCATCTTGTTTGGCATCGGCCTCCATAGACTGAATCAATATTTTTTTTGCTTCTTCAGGAGAAATTCCCGCTATCTTTTCTAATTTTTCCTGTTGCTCATGCAGAAGAGCGTCTAACTTGCGGCGTTTTTCTTCGATGGACGCTTCCTTACCGGTTATTGATTTTTCACGCACATCAATTGATGATTCCTTTTGCGCCAACGTATCAATTCTTTTATCCAGATTTTCTTCTTTAGAACGGATACGTTTATCCCTGGCATCAAAATCATTTCTTCTCTCTTTCGCTTCGCTGTCAAAATCCGCCTTCATTTTCAGGAGATTTTCCTTGGCCTGAAGGATGGCCTCTTTTTTAATGGTTTCCGCTTCTTTTTTAGCTTCCTCGGCAATTCGCGCCATTAAATTTCTGGATGACTTTATCTCTCTGGCGGCAAGAACCTGTTTTAAAATAAAACCGATAATAATACCTGATACGACTGCCACAACAATAACCAGCACTGATAAACTGGCATAAAACATAAATATTACCTCCTTCATGCTCCTCTGGAGAATCCATTGTCCGACTTGAGAATCCTATTTCCTTTTTTGCAGTAAGATTTATCTCCAGCAGAGCTATATTTAAACCCCCAGGCGAAAGTATCCATTTTTCAGGATATTTCACCGCGGGAATCCATTCTGTAGATTGATTTTTAGCTAAGGCGGAAAAGATTTTTTACTGTGACGGGGAGAACAAAAACCCCCGCCTATGCCGTGTTAATCACCTTTTTGAACCTTTTTACAAAGTGGGCACCCGTATTTTGTTTCAGGCTTTCTGCTTCCCGCCAAACGGAAGGAAAAGCGGACATGCACACCGCAATCAAGGAAAGGTCCCAAGTTCAAAAATGTTGGCTCAAAAACAAATATTAATCACGCACATCGCAGGGGCATAAAAAGTTGCTAACTTGCTTCCTCAATCAGTTGAATTAGTTTTTCGGATCTGCTCTCCAGTTGATCGCAGAGTTCCCTGTTAATTCCCCTTAATTTTAAAAATTCTTCTGAAATGTTTAAAGCTGCCAAAATGGCAACGTTTAAATTTTTAAGACCGTTGCCCGAGCGTAAAATTTCTTCCACTTTCTTATTTAAAAACTGTACAACTTCGGCCACCTGTTCATCTTCTGAATCGCTTAAAACAGAAAATTCCTGGCCTAATATCGTTATGTTATAACTATTCTTCAAAACACACGCCCTGGAAGCTTATTTTGCCAAATCTACATCTGCAATTAAATCAAGCAGTGAATCTACCCTTGCGCGCACGCTATTCCTTTCCTCATCTAAAGCCTTTAGTTTACCATTTACCCTTTCTAATTCCGCCTCTTTACTTTTTAATGTATCCTCCAATGTCTGAATTTGTTTTTTTAAAGAAACTTTTTCAGCAACAATAACTTTAATCTTCTCTTCAAGTTTCGCAAATATTTCCAATTCCACGGTAGACTTTATCCTTCCTTCATTAAACAAAGTGAGATTTTCCATAGTTTCTTTTTGCTTATTTTATGCCAATTTATGGCAATAATGTCAAGTTATTATTTCAGTTTGCGTCCGTCTCCAGTGACCGGAAATATTCATTTAATTCATCAAGAATGCCTTCATCGTATTTTAACTTCCCTGCCAACCCTCTAAAGTGGTGGGAGTTGTCTAACCCCTTAGTATACCAGAGAATATGTTTTCGAAAACTTTTACCGGCCAGCTTTTTACTCAGGAATCCGGCTTCCATTTTCCAATGATTTTCAATCACTTCCCGCCTTTGGCTCAATGTCGGCAGATAATCAATTGTTTGACCGCAAAGCGCCTGAACAATGCCTCTGAATATCCAGGGATTCCCTAAAGCACCTCTCCCGACCATCACGGCGTCGCAGGAAGTTTCTTGCAGCATTCTTACCGCGTCTTGCGGCTGCCGGATATCGCCATTGCCAATTACCGGAATATTAACTACTTTTTTCACTTCCGCAATAATTTTCCAGTCGGCATGACCGCTATAACCCTGATCGGCAGTGCGGGCGTGAACGGTAATAGCGTCTGCACCGCAATCTTCCGAAATGCGAGCGATTTCCACTGCGTTGATTGATCCACGCGTCCAACCTGAACGAATCTTCACCGTCACGGGAATTTTCACCGATTTTTTTACCGTTTTAATAATGCGGGCAACTAAATCGGGGTTTTTCATTAAAACAGCGCCGGCCCCTGTCTTAATTACCTTTTTTACCGGACAACCCATATTGATATCAATCAAATCAACGCCGCCATCCGCGACAATGCTGGCGGCCTGAGCCATAATTTCGGGATCAGCTCCAAAAATCTGCGCGCCCAGCGGGCGGTCATCAGCGCATGTTTTTAAATATTCGTAAGTTTTTGCCGTTTCCCTTATAAGCCCGTTGGCGCTGATCATTTCCGTATAAGCCAACGAACAACCCTGAGAACGCACAACCAATCGGAATGGTAGATTGGAAATTCCCGCCAACGGCGCAAGAAAGGCTCCATTTTTCGCGGCTGTTTTAATTATATTCATCATGCAAGGAGATACTTTTCAGCGCGGGCAAGTTCTTCTACCGTATTGATTCCCATAACTTCAACGTAGTCGGAAGCTATAAATGATTTGACTCTCCGTCCTTCACGACAGGCTATCTCAACTATGTCGGTTAGATAGTATTCATGCTGCTGATTATTGTTGGTAACTTTTCCTAAAGCGGAAAATAAATACTTTGTATCCACACAGTAAATGCCTGTGTTTATCTCCCCGATTTTTTTCTCGTCTTGGGTGGCATCCTTGTGCTCAACTATTTTTAAAACATTGCCTTTATCATCCTTAACGATGCGACCGTAGGCATGAGGCGGAGGCGGAATCGTTGTGAGCACGGAAACCACAGCTTTTACGGCAAGATGACTGTCCACCAGAGATTTAATTGTCGCCGGTTTTAAAAGCGGCACATCCCCGCAAAGAATTACGGTTAATCCCTGATAATCATCCAGGACATCTTTCGCCTGCAAAACGGCGTGTCCTGTACCCAGTTGTGGTTTCTGCTCGACAAAAATACAACCGCTGCCGGAGAAAATTTCCCTGACCTTATCCGCCTGATGACCAATGACCGCCACTATCTTTTCCGCACCAGCACTTTGGGCCGCTGCCAGACAATAATGCAAAAGAGGCTTGCCGTTTAAAACATGCAGAACTTTAGCTAAATCCGATTTCATGCGAGTGCCCTTCCCCGCCGCCAGAATCAACGCACAAAACTTTTTTTCTTTCACTTTACCAACCCTTAAATAAAAATTATTTGTTTATTTCACTTGAACTCATTTTACTCTTTATATTTTTTTCTGCTTTTTAAGAATATCACCCTGCAGAAAAAGACCTCTATCTTCAGTAGCTAAACCATATATTGTTTTTTTCAATATGCCATCCTCATTTTTAGGGGCTGCCGGGTGCACATGCCCGCAAGGGAGGCGCTCCCGGTCAACAGAGCATTTACTGCGCCGGTGAAATTACCATCACTTCTTTTATGGATTTCTGATCAGCGTTTTCAACAATAAACGTAATGCCTCCGTACTGATACCTTTCCTTAGCTTTTGGAATCCTTCCCATTTGCTGCATCAGAAATCCGCCAATGGTTTCATAGTTCCCTTCGGGCAATTTCGTTTTCATCAGTTGCCGCAATGTGCCCATTTCCATCCGTCCCGACACCAGGTAACGCCCCGGAGCGACTATCCTGTAGAGTTTTTCTCCCGCCACATACTCATCAATTGTTCCGACAATTTCCTCCCCTATGTCCTCTATGGTAACAACACCGGTAGCGCCTCCGTATTCATCCACTACTACGGCCATCTGCTCGTCTTTTTTCTGCATTGCCGCAAGCAGTTCGCTTACTTTTTTAGTTTCCGGCACGTAAAACACGTCCGTGCGCATGCAGGAAGCAACTGTCGCTTCACCTACACCATTTGCGGCCTGCCTGTCTTTGAGCAACATTCCGAAAAGATCGAAATAGTTCAGGATTCCGATGATATTGTATACAGTGTCCTCATAAACGGGAATACGCATATATTTTTTATCGGCTACAACATTCACAGCTTCGGAAATTTTCATGGAAGCTGGGAGCGAAGTCAGCGCGGAAATAGGCACCATGATTTTAACAGCCGTCAGTTCGGAAAAATCAAATACGCGGCTGACCATTTCCTTTTCTCTAGTCAGAATATCGCCGCCTTTTGTTTTTTCGCCCAGAATATATTTAAGTCCATCCTTAGTAATGTGGGAAGTCTCACTGATTTTATCGTCGGCGGAAAGATGAACCGTTCCCCTTGAAACGGT
>JBEKJX010000039.1:0-15805 GCA_050011015.1 Smithella sp. | reverse complement strand
CTGTCCTGGTTCAAGCAAATATACAATTTTGAATTTGAGTCAGTCATGTCTGATAACGGACCTGAATTTAAAGGTGTATTGAGCAAAGAACATCCTTTTGAAACCATGTGTCAGGAATTGGGAATTAAGCACATTTATACAAAACCCTATCGTCCACAGACTAATGGTAAGATAGAAGCATTTTGGAGAATCCTGAAAAATGAATTTTTCTATCCAAATTCATTTGATTCTCAGGAAGATATGATTTTAAATCTTGGCAACTTTATATTTGAATTTAATCATCTTCGCAGACATGGAGGATTGAATTATGAAACACCTTTTGATAAACTCCAAAAAGTTACCGAATTACTGAGCTAGTACAACAGCGCCCTATTTCTACTATTTCCAGTCCCCTATTTCTCTGCTTTTTGGGACACATTTTAATCCCTGATAGCCTCTTTTTATCAAAAAACTGTCCCAATAAATAATTAATAATATCAATAACTTGTGCTTGATTTAGTCGAAGCTCTGTGATAGTATTTCTTCAGTATACCTTCAACATTTATCCCGGTTGGCACATGGGAGGGGTAACAGGAAAAACTTAAAAGAAATTAAGCAGATAGGCAATAATTTATTACGAAAAAGGAGGCTATAAAGAATGCCGGAAAGAAGATTGAATGAACAAAATAGGATTTATGGCGATACCTTGCCGGATTAATAAACCGGACCCCGCATCCGGTTTATTTTAGAATCAGATAAAATTAACGGACATATTGTCTTCATTTATCGCCTTTTCGTAAATCTCATTATGAGGAAAATAGGTACACCTCGGGCATTGGCGCAAATTTATTTTATCCTGGATTTCCCAATGGTATTGGCTGCCCCACGTCTTATTGATCCCGTGAATGTCTGTTAGATTACGCCCGAGCTCCAGTTCCAGATCGCCTCGTCTATCACAGCATTGACTAAGAACAAAAGAATCCGGGGAATCCTCAAGGTGGGGCGGCATAAAAACTGTTGTCATAAATAAGGCATGGCATTTCAGGAAATTATTGTTGGGCTGGAAATTGTCTGTGAACTTATGAGTAACCCCGTATACGCTAAAATTGTCATCCTCAAATTGACGGGCCGCGGCTATCTTTTCATAAAACATTTCGACCTGCTCTTTATTAAACAAGATTGATTCGTCTTTCAGTATATTATACCAGGGCTTGCCGACAGGCCTGATGTGAATACCCTTGCATCCAATCGACTTGGCAATTTTTGCGGCAATTTCGAGTTCATGGATATTGTCTTTGTGCAAAAGATATTTATACATAACACCAAAAGATAAAGGTGACCCGGCCAACCGTGTTTTATTTCTATTGGAGTATTCAACTAATAATCGCACGTTTTCAATTACTCTGTCGAACTGGCGCGTATCAGTATCCTTTAGTCTGGAAAATGTGCCGGCTGTGCCGCTGTCAATGGAGACTGAAACCCAGTGGCACTTAGATAATGGCTCAATAAATTCATTGATGAGACTGCCATTTGTGACAATCCCGACATCAAAACCATTGGTGATGAGTTTATCGATAAGAAAACCCGTATGTTTATTTAATAGAGGCTCTCCGCCGCCGGCGATACACACAGCCTGCACTTTATGATTATGGTTCGAACATCTCCAGTTACAGAGAACCTCGGCGATCCGTTCCAGTGCAACTTTAGAGAGATATTTTGCTCTTTGATTAATCACTTGTTTCGAATTACACCAGCTACAGTTATAATTACAGGTATGAGCCGGATCAATAGTAACTAAAACCGGCGGAGGGAGTTCTTGCCCCTTTTTAATCAAGCGCCAACGCTCAAAATGAGATAATAGCTTAAGGCTGTTGAAGGGATTAAAATTCTTTTCAAATGCCCATTCTTTCGATTGAGCTCCAATTTGTTCCTTTTCTGTTTTCATTTATTCCTCATGAAACGGAAAAATATTTACACTGAGTTTGTAAAATAATCTTCATGCCGTATATTTGCGGTATGAAGATTATTTTAACGCGGCTGACTCTCCCGCGAAAACGGATCCGCCCAGACACGGCTGATAATTTCCGGACTATATTCTGAAGCGGCAAGATCAAATGCCCGGCATGATATGTCATCCGCGAGCGCATGATCGGCCATCAGCCGGATACATGCTTCGGCAAAACGCCGGGCATCATCTTCGATGAACAGATGCACTCCGTTTTCAACATCCAGTCCCTCGGCGCCTTTGGATGTCGACACTACAGGAACTTTATGGGCAAACGCTTCCAGTATTTTTATCCGGGTTCCTCCCCCTCCGCGTATGGGAGCTACAACAATATCGGCCGCGTCATATTCATGGCGCAGGTCCTTCACGAAGCCTGCAAATTTTATCTCCGGAAAACATTCCAACCGTTTTATCCATGTTTTTTCCGGGAGGGTTCCGGCAATGCGCAGAAGCCATTGTCCGCGGCAGTTTTGTCTGAGTATCGGGGCTATTTGATCCGCAAAGAATAATAAAGCGTCGGTATTGGGATAATAATTCAGATTTCCCACAAAAAGCATGGTAGAGACCTGATTCACCCGATGGTTTCCTGCTGTTTGAGGAATGGGCACGACATTCGGCAGGACAGTAATAACTTTATCGGGAAATCTGTTTTGAAGAATATCTCTGTCACGGCGCGAGCAGGTAAATATTTGATCGTAACGGGGTATGCTTTTTGTCTCTATGTCAAAATAAACCTTTGATTCATTCTGCAGTTTTGATGCTTTAATAATATCGCCGTGCCGGGAATATAATCCGCTGATGGATCTTCTTGTTTCCGATTCTATATCATCAATGTCCATGGAATAAAAAGACGCAAGGCCGAGATTCTTCAGAACTTCGGCAACCGGCGTCAAATAAAGCCGGAACACATGAACCCTGTCAAAATTCATCCTTGCCGTCATTTTCAATATTTCATTATCCCTTAAATAATTACCATCGGCCAAATCTACTGCAAAACGGGGACTGGTTCCTTCAGTAAACTGCCTAAACCTGTCCGAAAGAAGCCGGTAACGGTACCATAAGCTGTATTTCCAGCCCCGATAGCGGAAACAGCAGATATAATCGGCGGCATCGCAATATTTTTTGATAGTATCGCCGAATACGGGACATTCGGATGTCGTGCCTGCTACAAGCAAATGTATTGAATAGATGCGGCTTAGATTTTTTATCTGATAGAATGGCCGCATGGCCAAACCGGGCCCGTCGGGAGAAGGGACAATCGGAGATATAAATAAAAGCCGGCGTTTCATCAAATCTGGAACCATGCGCAATCAGGAGCGGTTATTTTTATATACGACTTCTGTAAATTATATATTGTTTAAACTATTTTTAACAGGATTAATCATCTTGACCCTTATCAGCTTTCGGCTATCGATGATCGGAGGTGTTCCCGTAATTGACAAAAGAAAAAGAAAGCGTCGATTTTTACTTTTCGATAAAGCTTCGATAAATATCCGTATATTTTTATGCTGAATAACCACGGATTTTTGATCAGCAATTTAATCAGTTGGACAAAATAATATAACCGGAATGTGCTGCGAAACTGAATCCGCGCGATATAAAGCATAAGGGAGAACTCGCGATATTCATCCTGCAAGCCGCTCGACTGGCAGCGTTCCAGCGCTGAAATATAAACTTGCAGCGCATGATTTCTGATTTCGGCCGCGGGACTTGCCGACTGTTGGCCTGCGCCGTGCCTGGTACGGTAAACCGCGCCAAAATGATCGGCAAACAAACCCTTATATTGTTCGCTAATCCTTATCCACATATCGCCGTCCTCACCGTGAACAAAGTTCCGGTTGAAAAGCCCGACGTTCTTAAAGATTTCCGACCGGAAAAGAAATACATTAGAGTTGACAATGTAACTCCTGGACAAAAGAAGATAGGCTTTATCCCGCGCTGTTAATCTGGAATGGGTCCAGGGAAAGTCAATCCATTTTCCGCGAACGTTTCTCAATTCCTTCGCGCGTGAAAACGCGAATCCCGCTTCAGGATGAGCGTCCAGCAGGGCCGCCATTTTGTTTAAATGTCCGGGCAGGTAATAATCGTCGGAATCCAGAAATGCAATGCAGGATTGAGTCGCCGCTTCAATGCCGCGGTTTCGCGCACCCGATACACTCTGACCAGGGCAATTTTCCGGCTTTAACAGCACTTTTACCGGTGAGCCGAAACTCCTTGCGATATCAACTCCGTTATCGGTAGAGCCGTCGTCGGAGACAATAATTTCCAATGTGCCGGCAAACTGCTGGTCGAGCACGCTCTGTATGGCTTCGCCAATAAACTTTTCCCTGTTTAACAGGGGAATTATCACTGAAACGCCTGACATGCTAACGGTTCCCTCACACAAGTTTATCTTGCTTCCCGTAGTATGAAATAGTCCCGATTGCTTTTGCATAAGATCGTTAAATTGTAAAGAGGCAGTTTCAACTTTGCAGATACGCAATAGCAGGCATGAGGCAAGGCGTTATTAAACGCAAATGCATAGCAAAACAAACAGCCCGATAACACTTTTTTATTCGGCCAGAGCTTTAATTGTTTTGTATTGATTAAGATCTGTATAAAGTTCCGCCGTATACGGGTTGCGCTTCATTTTGGCAATTTTGTATATCATATAGCCGAATACGGCAATGTTGGAAAGCAAAGCAATAAAGCTTACGGTGAACAATGCCGTGGTATCGGGCGTCGCGGAGGCGACCGGATACAAACCTTCTTTCGTCAAGGCGATTCCTTTTGCCGCCGCCGCGATTTGAGCGCTGGCGCTTGCCTGAACAACGAATGCTCCCCTGTCGATGAACGCGGGAAATGTCTGCGCGAACATGCACCAGAGAGCAAGCGTTTGGGCGCGATGTTGCAGCCACGCGCCTTTGCCGACGGTAAACGCGCAAAGTGTGGGTGCGAGCAGCAATGCCAATCCGGCGTACCATGAGTGGCCCGGCAGGCAGTTGTATGTGTAGGCGAAGTTCCAGAGGTCATAAGCGATAATCCAGAACCAGAGCATATCCGGCCATAACATGTCCATGCTCTTGTCGGTGTTTATCTTTTTACGAACGCAGATTCCCAACCAGCCTGTTATCGTGATCGTGTTCAGTATTCCGGCAACGCCGTTCATGAAATTCCATGAACCGCCGATGTAGTATTCAATCTGATTGTGCAAGAACTCGATTGTGGGAACGGTATAATCCATGCCCACTTGAAAGTCACGCGTAACAGCTTCGATGATGTTGATGGCAAGAATCAGCGGCGGGAAGCACAGAGCCCATTTCCTGTCGCTTAATTTCCAGACTTTCCCGTCTTTGCCTGTACCGCGAATGTGTCGAATGCACCAGAAACCGATGCATCCGGCTGTTGACGAGTAGACCTTGGCCAGATGGAACCAGTCCATGTAAGCCGTATCTTTCAATGTTGTCAGCCACAAAATCGTGAGAACAACAGGCAGTGCGACAAACATGGCAAAACCCGCCCATTTGAATCTGCGGCCGATTTCATTAGATCCAAACAACGCGATGAATACCGCGATCCAGACAAGCCACACTAAAACGGAACTAACGTCTGTACTGAAAGTAAACATGTCATTACCTCCGGCCGGGCTCTAATATTTTTAATTGTAAAAATTTTCAGACTAAAACTATTTCTTTTCAGTCAGAGTATAGGAGTCCCGGCCTTGTGTGTCAATAAGTTTCTTGACCGCGGATACGCAAGTTATTACTGAATAATACCGAATAATATTGTGCCTTAAGAAAAATACGCCGGTTGTGCTTTTAAGCTCTTTTTGATGAAACAACTTGAAATTTTAAACCGATTTGAGTTAAACAATCTCTGGCGAATGATACTTGAATAATACCCGGCTCCGGCAACATCCTTATATGAGGCAATAGAGTGGAAAACAAAACGATTGATACCTTAAAAGGTTTTATCATTGTTCTGATTGTTTCAGGCCATGTTGTTGAGAGAGGCATGAGTAACTATTTACACAGCGGGATTTTCCAGTTTATTTATTCTTTTCACATGCCTCTTTTTATGTTTCTTTGCGGCTACGTTATCTTCGGAAGCGAAACAAAACTCCGGGGTAAATGGCTGTGGTCCATGGTCATAGGAATTTTGATTCCTTTTATCATCTGGCTGATAATCTGGTCATTCTGGGATCAATTTGATTTATCCCAATTTTCTTTTATGAATGGATTATCCGGCATTCAGGCTTATTTATTAAAAGACATTTCCACGCCCGCTCAAACTCCATGGCTGCTGATGGTTCTTTTCATGTTTTGTTGTATCCTGCCGGCAGTAGACTATATTGAAAAATACCTGGGGTATTTTGTATTTATTCCATTTTTCCTGATTTTATTAATAGTATATATGCGCCCGCCGGGGAATATGTGGTTAATCTATCTAAGGTGGCATTGTGTTTTTTTCTTCGGCGGATATTGGGCGGCTAAATACCGGGAGCAGCTGCCGGAAATTGACTTTAAAAAGAAGTTGCTTCTCTGCATACCTTTCATAATCCTTTTTGCCGTGCTTCACAACAGGGCTGCGATGTATGATGATGCAACCGGACTTTCAATGATATCGGGTTTGAGATTTTTAATCGCCTGGTCGGGGATTGCGGCATCATGCGCGTTTTGCAGTATGATCCGCTTAAGGAGTATTTCCCGGCCGCTCTCCTATCTGGGGTTATACACGCTGGATATCTATGTTCTGCATTTAATGTTTATCGGCCGGGGTTTTGGAAATTTCCCCACCTTTGTCTTAATTTATAGATGTATTTACCATTCGCTTTTATATCTGGGATTACACACGCTGGATTCTTATGCTCAACAAGCCGTATTTCGTTTTCCCTATTTTGGGAACTACCCGACTTTACTTTTTGTGACACTATTTGCCATACTGCTTTCACTTGGCATTTCAAAGATAATCAGGTTATCTCCGGCGCTTAAATTGATTTTTTTTGGCGCCCGGAAAACTTCTGCGGGAGATGATGCGAAATAATGATGATGATATGCCGCCGACGCAGGCGGGCGATGATTGAATCACACTTTTGCCGCGGTCAATTTCATTGTAAATATAAACATGATTTGCATTGAAGGCGACACTTTACTTTTTGAAGGCCAAACCGGCAGGATTTTGCTCAGACGAAATTGGCCGGTTGCGTTTGGCGCCTCAAGGTGGTATGAATATAATTGAGTTCTGTAGGAGCGCAAACACCTTCGCTTGGCTTCGGGGTTTTGCTCGCGAATATAGAATTCAGCAGCGAACGCATTCCTGTAGCGTGCTACAGAATAAGTGAGCGAATATATAATCATAATATTCCTTAAGAATCGAAGCCTCTTTGCGTTTATCGCGGAGAGCTTCAATATTTTGTTATTATTACCTGAAAACAAGGAAACCGCATTTTCATAGAGAGGAAATAATGGCAGACGTAGATTTAAAGCTAAAATCGATTGACGCGCTTGTTTATATACACTCGGCTGTAAAGAACGATCAACAATATTCTTCCGCCTCTCCCGCGATTGCGAATTTCATTGAAACGATTTATCTTTATCTGGTGGACTCATTACGGCAGGACGCGCCTTTGGTTTTTGAGGCATTGGACAAAAACATCCTGTCCGGCGAAAATATTTCCAATCAAAAAGAAGACAAAACAATTAATGTTTCATCCCTGCTGAATATTCTTTACGGTTCAGGCTTCCAAAGCTTTTCTTTTGATCAAGACCTGGAAAAGGAAGAACTGCGTATTTCTGTAAAACTTCCCCCGAAAAGCACTAAACCGG
Source organism: Smithella sp. (assembly GCA_050011015.1). Taxonomy (GTDB): domain Bacteria; phylum Desulfobacterota; class Syntrophia; order Syntrophales; family Smithellaceae; genus Smithella. The sequence continues at coordinate 8,017 of JBEKJX010000039.1, read as the reverse complement.
CACAGGATGAAATTGACCTGCCAGTGCCCGCGGCGGAAAATGAAACAGAGCAAGCTCATCCTGATCATAAAGCGGATGAAATTGACCTGGGAATGCTCGGGGCGAAAAATGAAACAGGGCAGGCTCATCCTGATCATAAAGCATTTGTCACCCTGGAGAAAGATAAGGAAATCGTTTCCAGCCCCGATAATGCGGAAGATCAGATTTCTGAAAGCATATCCAGCATGGAAAAGGTATTCACCCGCATAAACGCGCTGGACGGATCGGCTGCGTCTCTTCCTTCCGAAGAGAAAATGGATATGATCAAAGAATTATCGATACAGGTGGCCCGGTGGGTGGAGAAGAAAGAAACGTACACGCCTGAGTACGAAGAACTATGCCGGCGTTTGGAAACACTTCTTCAGGATTTCATCAGTAATCGTTTTTTTGCCGAAGCGGCTTCAATTATAAATATTTTTAGTAAAATCAGTAACGGCACACTGAAAAAAGATGATAAAGTGCAGGAAGTCTCTTTGAAAATTCTCCAGAATCTGGCATCGGATAATAACATTAACATCCTGTTTAAAGAAATCAATAATAACGGGGGGAGTAAAAAAAATGAGGCTTGTCAGATATTTGCCGGATTTGGCAATATTGTAATAAGCAAATTGCTCGATGGCCTCAGGAATGCCACCGACAGCAAATCGCGTATAAGCGTCATCCATATTATTGAAGAAATGGGGCCCGTGGCAATACCTGCCATAAAAAAAAGCATCAGTATGAATGGTCCATGGTATTACCTGCGCAACCTGGCCTATGTGCTGGGGCGTATTGGAAATGAAACCAGCGTCGACGCGCTCAAACCCCTGCTGCTGCATAAAGAAACGCGTGTATGCAAAGAGGCATTCAAAAGCATTGTCCAGACCGGAGGAAAGATGAAGGGACCGGTGCTCCTGTCTGTTCTTCTTCTGGTGGATCAGGAATTGCGGATTAATATTATTGAAGTGCTCGGTAAAATAAAATACAGGGAAGCGGTGACTGATCTGAAAAATATGCTCAGGAGCATTTCCTCGATGTCTAAAAACGATCAAATAACCATGACGGAAAAAATTTGCAGCGCTCTCGGCGCTATCGGCTCGCCTGAAGCGATAAAAGTTATTTCGGAAATTGCCGAATCAAAATCTATTTTGGGTATCGGGTCATATCCCAAAGAAGTCAAATATGCCGCTGAACGCGCGTTGGCGTACGTAAAAAGAAAACAGTCAGAAGATTAAAATAGAAGGATTTATTCCCAGCTTATTTTCCATTTCCATTCATAGCGGTCGTCTTCCACTTTTTCCACGTTAACATTCCTGACTCCGGTTAATTCCAGGATGCATGATATCACGCCGCAAATGTACTCTCTTTGAACAGGCGTCAATTCAGGCAGGCCGGAGACGACAAACATCCCGCTATTTGAAGTCAATCCATCGACCCGGACGGCGCCTGTGTCATTCATCGTATTCCATGTTGATGAAATATTCTTGATGACGAAGGAAACACTTGGAATCCTTAGAAAAAACTTGTAAATACCGGTAAACTGCTTTCCGGATACTTTATGCCCCAGCCGAAATAACGGACGCGGATCATCGGGGAAAAACAATTTGGATGCCGCCTGCAGTATTTCCGCTTCAACCTCGAGGGGGACCCAATTGATCGAGAGAACGGTTTTCAGGACTTTGAATGTCTCGGGTTGGAGCGCCGAGGCCATGGCATTGATGCATTCATCTCCCTTTTTCTTCAACATTTCGCGGATGATAACAATGTCCGTTGCTTTGACATTTGCCATGTTATTCTCCTGTTCCAAGTTAAAAATGACCGGTGGTGAATTGATTAAGAACTTCCTTTTTGTGGAACGCAGTATAGAAGACACTATATTTTATGTCAAGGAAATCATAGCCAATAATCAGATTTAAGTTTAAGTCCAACATGGAACGGCGAACGCCGAATAAATCATTGCCGGAGATTACGGGCAATCCCGTCTGTCATTTGTTCCCACATTTTCTTTCCCACACTATCGGGATCGATGATCAGGTGATGGGAAACGCTGCCGCCGACTTCAGGATCTTTTCGCACACTGCAAAGCCGCCACTGATCAAGTTTGTATTTCCGGATCATGTCCCTGATGCCGCCGGCGGATATAAATTCATCATCTTCATCTATAAATAGAAGAGCGGGTTTGTTCAATTGCTGATTTATATTTTTTTCAAAATGATCAACAGCCTCGAATAAAGCTTTGTAAGCGGCCATAGGCGTTCCGCTGTTGGCGCGGTAGGATGGAGGGGAAAGGCTGTCAATCACCAGATTCGGGAAAGGCATCATGGTCTTCAATAAATAAGTTTCAGCCTTTAAGTTCAGAGCGGGCGCGAAAAGAATCATGCCGTCAAAGGAATTTTCAGGGTTGGAGAGGAAGAGGTCGCAGCCGAGCAGCCCGCCCAGGGAATAACCCACGAAATAAAGAGGCACGTTCTTTTTCCTAGCCCTTTGGCTTGCCATATCGTAGCCTTCGCGAACCTCTTGCAGCCATAGATTGTAATCAACCGTTCTGAACGAATCGAGTCTGGCCTCGGCCTCCGGAATGTTTTTGTTTGCCTCGTAATTGCCGCCGTGGCCTCTCAAGGATACATTTAAAACATCTATGCCGGCCTTATTGAGGTATCTGATGATATGGTTCATTTTTTCCGGTTTCAGATTGAGGCCATGGATGACAAGCGCGACTCCTTTTCTCTTTTTTAAAGGTTTTATTTTTCGCCATTGCGTGGAAAGCTCTTTGTCCTCTTTATAACTATGCCATTGCCTGACAGTCTCCGTCTTTTGGCTGCATTCCCAAAGATAAAAGGTGAGCGCGATCATCAGGACAAAACCGGTTGATAATGTCAGAAGTCTGCGTTTTTTCATTTTCTTAAACAACATTTTGAAAAACCACTGTATTGAACTTTGCTCAAAAAGCGACGCCCGTCATTTTGTTTATAATACGGATTATATCCTTGTCCCTAATTCATTTCCGGTAAATGTGCAATAGTTGATCAACCGTTTTAACGAATAGTCTAACAGGCATCGGGTTATTGTCCCTATTCGACACTCACTCCTGATTATTACCTTTTTGTCGCCCGGTCAGACTCTTAGTCGCCGAAGAGTTTACAATATCGGAGGATTATGGAGATAATTAACAAACTCCTGAAAACAAGGTCATTATCAATAAAATTGAAACGCTTGCGGAAGATAGCCGGAAGCCGTCCGCCCTGAAAAGGTATAGTATCAGGAACAAATATCATCATTGGGTTTATATAAAAATAATTGAATAAAATTTTTACGAGGAGGCGGCAAGTTGGATTATCAGACATTAAGAAAAAAAATTATTGATATCATCGCCGATATTGCGGTCGATGAAGACCTTTCGAACCTTGATGATACTATAAAACTGAGAGAGCAGCTTGATTTGGATTCCATGGATTTTCTGGATATTGTGATGGAGTTAAAGAAGAGATATAAAATTGAAGTCCCCACGGAAGATTACCTGAAGCTGGCAACACTGAAAAGTTGTATTGAGTATCTGGGACCAAAATTATCATTTAGTTCATAATGAATAATTATGATAATGTAAACGGCAGATGCGGGCTTGCCGGGTCCGGCGGCTTAATAATGCCCGTGTTGCCGGCGCCACCAGCGCCGATAGAAAAGAAAAGACAAATCTTCTCATTGATCCGATAATTTAAAACGTGCGCCAAAGCGGGAGACCTGTATGAGAGGCAACATTATAATGGAAGAGAAATATGAAACCGAATTCATTCTTAAATATTGGTATGATTTTAAAAATGTTCTAACAGACGGTATTATTGTTACTATCATCAACACCCTGATTGCCCTTGCTGTTACCGCAACAGGTCCCGTTAGAGAATTTCTTCCCAATTTTGTAATGGCGCATTCCCTGGGCGTTATGGTTTCAATGACGATTTTATGTTCGCTATTGATCTTCCGGCCGCGTACATGGAAATTACTTTTGATCATTGTCGGCATCGACATTTGTTTCGCGACGTTCGCCGGTCTGCAGATCAGTTTTTTCATCCTGCGGTATTTCTTCAATATTTTCCTGGACTGGCGAGTGAATAATCTGGGCCCGCAGGCTGTTATAGCCGGCATGATCGTCAGCGCCGTTATTTTTTATTCTTTAATAACAAAAATCAGATTGATATACAGCAACGCAATAATCGAACAGGAAAAAATCAAGCGCGTGGCTCTGGAAAAAGAATCTATCCTGGCTAACCTGAGAATGCTGCAGGCGCAGATAGAACCGCATTTTTTATTCAATACCCTTTCCAATATTTTGAGCCTGATCGATACGAAACCGGACAAGGGCAAATCAATGCTGCTGGATTTGACCCGGTATCTGCGCACTTCCTTATCCAGGACCTTGCCGGAAAACACAACGCTGTCTCAGGAAATTTCAATGATTAAAGCCTACCTCAATATTCAAAAAATAAGAATGGATGATCGTTTAAATTATAGGATTGACGTTCCGGATAATTTTTGGCAGCATTACTTTCCGCCCATGCTGTTGCAGCCTCTGGTCGAAAATGCCATCAAGCATGGCCTGGAGCCCAAAGTGGAAGGCGGTGAAATCGTCATAAAAGCGAGCAGGGAAAATAATCTCTTGAAAATAGAAGTCGCGGATACCGGCCTGGGATTTTCTGATTTCGATACATCCGGTGTGGGTATTGCCAATGTGCGGGAACGCCTTGGTCTGCTTTTTGGAGAAAAAGGAAGATTAATCATAGAAGAAAATAAACCTCATGGTGTGCGGGTGACAATAGAGGTGCCGGTCAATGACTTATAAAGCCATAATTGCTGATGATGAAAAAGAGCTGAGAACTTATCTCAAAAACATGCTTGCTGAAACCTGGCCGGAGTTGGAGATCTGCGGCGAGGCAATCAACGGCAGGGAGGCTCTGAAAATGGTTGATGCTCTTGCTCCGCAGATAGCTTTTCTGGATATTAAAATGCCCGGACTTTCCGGTCTGGATGTCGCTAAAAAAATCGCCGGTATTTGCCGGATTGTGTTTGTTACCGCGTTTGATCAATATGCCGTCGAGGCATTCGAGCGCGAAGCGGTGGATTATCTGGTAAAGCCGGTGACAAAAAAGCGATTACTGCAAACCATAGACCGTTTAAAAAAACAACTTAAATCATCCCCGGAACCACCGGCGGATCTTGCCGAAATGATTACAAAGATTCTTGCCGGTTTGCAGAGTAATGCCAAAGCGGAGTTTCGGTATCTGCGATGGATAAAAACGCAGCACAAAGAAAGTATACGCCTGATCTCTGTCGAAGAAGTCGATTATTTCCAGGCCGGGGATAAATATACTTTGGTGATAACCCCGGAAGGGGAGGAGCTGATCAAAAAAAGCATTAAAGAATTAAGCCAGGAGCTTGATCCGCAAAAATTCTGGCAAATTCATCGCGGCACAATCGTCAACGTATCCAGAATTGAAACTGTCGGACGCTCTCTTACCGGCCGCGGTATCCTGAAACTTAAAAACAGATCAAATTCCCTCACGGTCAGCCGTCAATACCTGCATCTTTTCAAACAAATGTAGCGCCGATTCGATATCGAAGATCATCCGGAGTTATTGTTAAATATTCGGCGCTTCATTCCTGATTATTACCTTTTTATCGCCCCGTCAGACTTTTAGTCGCCAAAAGGTTTACAATATCAAATGATTATGCAGATAATTCTTAAACGTCTTCTTCTGGTTTTTTCCAATGCGGGTGGAGGTTGATCGTCAGCCCGCCATCCGCATTGGAAATATGGTGTTAACCGGAAGAAAAAAATCATTAAAAATTATATTTTTCAGGAAAAGGAAGTGTGCGCACAAAGAGGATGGCTCCTCGAAAGATAGCATAAAGAAAATTGCAACCGGATCAGAGGATGAACAAAATGAAAGAAGTCTCCACGAAAAGCGCTACGCAACAGACTTTCGCCATTCGCGCTGATGTTAAAGAATATTTAACGGAATTTATCCCCAAACTGGCCAGGGAATGTGTTCAAACGCGGGGAGCGCGGGAAGAACTGAAAGGCACGAAATTGAATCTGATACTGGATATTTCCGGCGGGGTATACAGTTATATCATTAAGGACGGCATTAATATTAACGTAAAGGAAGGCGGCATTGACCATCCTAATGTCCGTATTTCTTTTTCTCTGGAGGACATGTCTAAAATTGCGGACATGAAAAACAGCGATATGTTGACGGGCATGCAAAAACAATTGACTCGAAAAAAGCTTGATCTGCTTTCCGAATTAACGGGAACCGGTGTGTTCCAGATCAAAAATCCTGACGACACCATTTCCGAAATTACCGCAATATTTAACAATGCCGCGACGCCAAAGGCTATCCTGCGGCTCTCCATGCGGGATGCCAGCCTGATTGGCCGAGGCAGTGCGTCCATCTTTAATCTTCTTGTGTCCGGCAAAATAAAGATAGAAGGCCCCATCACTTTTGTCATGAAACTGCACCCGCTGTTTGCCGCCTGAATAGTGGATAGTGAAGAATAAAGATTTAAGATTTAAGTAATTAAGTAATTAAGATTTGAGTTCAAAGTTCTATGTCTTTGTTTTTGCCACTACATCCATTGCGAACCGAAGGTGAAGCAATCTCTTAAAGTAAATTATGATTATATATTTGCTCACTTATTCTGTAGTACGCTACAGGAATGCGTTCGCTGCCGAATTCAACCGGAAAGGGCATTTCTCACCACTAGACGAAAGTTAATTTCGTCCCCGACATATTCAAAATAAATTGTTCCGGCATTTGTTTTTCCATGGCCGCGATGGCACTATGCCCCGTGCAGTGGGTTGGTATTACATAAGCCGGATTACATTTGCGCATCTCCTCTATAGTGCGGTCGATAACGGAAGATGAGGTATGGCCGGTGAGGTGAAAACCGCCCATCACGGCGTGGATTTTTTCGAGGCCGGTTACCTCCATTGCGTAGTGCAACGTGTTGATTATACCCGAATGGGCGCAGCCTGAAATAATCACCAGGCCTTTATTTTTCAGGTTCATGACAATAGACGTGTCGTCCTCTATCGCGTCCGGCAATTCGAAGCCGTCTTTTTGCCAATGCGCGTTGGGCATTCCTTTTTCAAAGTCATTGCGGCGCGGAATTTCACCTAAAAAAAGAACAGTGTCATCCAGAATCAAATACGGTTTTTCGCTTTCGATAATGGAAAAACCGGCCGACTGAACCATCCCGCGCGAAAGTCGGGGGAAATTAATTTTGAATTCTTTCGTGAATTTCATGTAGCGGGGCGATTTGAAAACAGACGGATGCGCGATAAAAGGAACATTTTTTTTGCCGGTCATTGCGCCCAGACTTTTAAGGCCGCCAGTGTGGTCAATGTGTCCGTGAGACAAAGCCGCCGCTTCAACTTCAGTCAAATCCACACCCAGGGTCTGGACGTTTTGCGCCGCGCCGTTTTCCGAAAAGCCGAAATCGAACAATAAAGTGTGTGCTTTTCCGCCGGTTATGGTTTTGATCAGCGTCGAGAAGCCATGTTCCGCCAGTACGGAAGCCCCTATTTCTCCGTCTTTCAGAGGGAATGCCCGTGAAATCACCGCGTTCCCGTCAAAGGCAGTCATTTCAATATAATTGTCCTGCAGGGTCAGAATTTCAATTTTGTCCGCTGTTTTCAATGTTTTTAAAGTCATGGTGATATTTCCTTTTTTCTTTATTGAATTTCCAAAGGGCTTATTCCCGTTTTTATCCGGTTACGCAAAACCAGCTTGATGGCTATACAGGGCAGCAAAAAGAAAATGATGGCGCAGGTTTTAATGACTACTATACCATGGGCGAATATCATTTCGTTCCCTTTATTGCAAATATAAAAAAGGGGCGTTTTTTATAACGCCCCTTTTAAATCTGTTATGACCTGAATGATTCTATTTCGCTGCCTGAACCACTGTCAGCACACCGCTGGTAACTGTATATGATGCTGTCG
>JBEKJX010000038.1:0-15879 GCA_050011015.1 Smithella sp. | reverse complement strand
TCTCGATTTTTTCAATCATGCCGGCCATGCTTTTCCCAACGGGAGCTAGCGTTATCATGGTATTTGTTCCTTCATGAATAGTTGCTGCAAATGATGGATTCTGATCGAACCTGCCGTTCATCCAGCCGGCGACTTCATTCAGCACGATCTTCATTGCCTGCGCGCCGCCCATTTTATCTTCAACCATTTTTCCGCCGGAATAAATGTAGCGTTTGGTAACATTTTTATTGGCAATGACGATGCTCCTTAAAGGTTTGAAGTATTCCCAACGGAAAGAATCGGGAGCGATATAATAAAAACATCCCTCAGAGACTAAAGGCTTGGATAAAATTTTCATAGATTTCTTTTGCACAAAATTGGCCTGGATAGTTTTGATATTAGCCGATTCCTTGCGCAATTTCTCGAAATCATTTTTCCCTGCGTAAATTAACGGACTTGAAACAAAAAGAATGACAACAGCGATGCAAATAAAATTACATAAATTACGGTAAGTTTTCATCAACATATTCCGCCATTAATGCCAATTACCTGTCCGGTTATATAAGAGGCGTCATTTGAACACAAAAAGCGAATGACGTTTGCCACTTCTTCCGGTTTGCCTAAACGAGCCATGGGGATCATTTTTTTGATTTCGGCAACCGGAGCGTCTTTGATCATATCGGTTTCGATTAATCCCGGTGCAACAATATTGACTCGAATGCCAAAACGCGCAACTTCCGCGGCCAGCGAACGGGAGGCGGCAATTATTCCCGCTTTGGCCGCCGCATAATTTGCCTGCCCCCGATTGGGCATCAGTGCCGAAAGAGAGGAGACGGAAACTATGGAACCGCATTTACGCCTTACCATTTCGCGCAATAAAGGTTTCGTGATATTATAAAAACCTTTCAGACTTGTGTTGATGACGCTGTCCCATTCTTCTTCACCTAATAACATAAAAAGACCGTCGGCATTTATTCCGGCATTGTTAACAAGCACTTGAATGTTTTTATGACGTTCAATAATCGATTTAACAGCGTCTTTAGTTCGTGCATTATCGGCAACATCAAATTGAAAAATTTCTCCGTCCCCACCGGCGGATTGCACAAGACTTAACGTCTCTGCCGCCGCCGTTTCGTTGGACTTAAAGTTTATAATTACAAAGTATCCGGCTTTTGCCAGTTCCACGGCCGTGGCGCGACCGATGCCGCGGCTTGCGCCGGTGATTATCGCTGTTTTTGTCTCATTCATATTATAGAGCTCCTTAAAAATTACGTATTATCTTAACTCAGGCGCAGGGCCTGTAGAGTGGCTGTAGCCAGAATTTTTTCGCCGGTTTTAACGGTTCCTTCCACCACACCATAATTATCAAAAGAATATTTGCTTGTAATCATGATAATTAAATTTGTGTTTGCCGGTATTTTCTCCAGATTAAATTCGGCTGTCTTAATGCCGACCAGCCATCCTTTAACACCTGTTTCACCCCGTTGTTTTCTCTTGTAGCCCTCAACAATTGCCGCCGTTTGAGCAATAGCCTCGATTAAGACCAGTGAATTTACCTCGTCTGCGTCATAAAGAGGCCAGTCAGGATTTACAGTTGCGGTGCTTATGGCAGAGGTTTCCTTTATTTCAATAATCCCGCTGATAATTTTTATCTTCTCACGGTGCGGAATCAAACTGTCAATATCAATGTTAAGCATAGGCAACTTTGGGAATTTTTTCCCATAAACTAATGAAAAAAACACATAGAAGTCAACAAGAATTGTGCCTCTTTTTATAATAAGTGATTTTTTTCTTTATTTACGATAAATAACAAAAAAATGATCTATTTAAATTACCGGAATATGACCGACATAAAAAAAGACTCTTTTATTAGTTTGTATCAGAAAATTCTAGCGCCGTCCAAAGCCGTTTGTCAGAAAGAATTTACTTCTTCAGGATACAGTTATGGCGATGTCTTCGAATTGGCCGCCGGCCTGAAAAAAACTTTAACACGGCGCGACGGAGAGAAAGTCCTTTGCCTCTGCACCGTGAATAAAGCGGTTACCGCTGCCTGCGTGCTGGCCTCACTTACCGGTTCCTGTAGATTGATCCTGCCTCATTCTTTTTCCGCCCATGCCATGATGGAGATGTATGATGCTACAGGTTTTAATTTCGCCATAGCAGATCATCCCGAAGAAATGCCTGCCGGAGTAGAAATAATTACGCCGCTTCCCGCCGCGATAAAAAACACGGGGACTGAATTAATCCGCGATCCTGATGAGCCGTTTTTACATCTTTTTACAGGAGGATCAACCGGTAAGCCGAGAGTTTGGTCTAAATCTCCCCGCAATTTATTTGCGGAAGCTTTTTATTTGAAGGAAAGATTTGCCCTGTCGGATAAAGATCTTTTTGTGGCCACCGTTCCGCCTTATCATATTTACGGGTTGCTTTTTTCCGTTTTGGTCCCCTTTGTAGTTCATGCACGTGTGTTACCGGATATTTACACTTTTCCGCAGGAAATCATTTCCATAACCAAAAAGCATAAGGCCTCTGTGCTGGTGAGTGTGCCCATTCATTACCGCGCCTTGAAAGTTGATAATTTGCAGCTTCCTTCTCTAAAGGTTGCTTTTTCTTCTTCCGGTGCGCTGGATCGTTCCGATGGGTTGCATTTCTATAAAAAAACAGGATTGGGAATAACGGAAATCTATGGCTCCACTGAGACCGGCGGCATTGCGTCGCGTTCTATCAGCGAGTATACGGACAGTTGGAAGGCATTTGACATTGTATCATGGAAGTTGACAGGCAACAGGCTTTCCGTTAAGTCCGATTTTGCGTCTCCCGAAATGGAGCGCGATCCCGATGGCTTCTGTTTGACCGGCGATGAAGCTTGCGAAGACAAGGAAAACCGTTTTGTTCTTCTGGGCAGAGCCGATGGCATTGTTAAGGTTGCCGGGAAAAGAGTTGATTTGCTGGATGTCCAGAACAAAATAAAAACATTGCCTACGGTCAGCGACGCTGTTGTTGTAGCGCTTCCAACAGACAAGGGGAGAGAAAGCATTATTGCGACAGTCGTTGCCTGCGACCTGACGGAAACTCACTTAAAAAAACTTTTAATGGATATGCTGGAGCCTTACGCTGTTCCCCGCCGTGTTAAAATTGTTTCTTCGATAGCCAGAACAGCCACCGGCAAAATTGACCGCCGCCGTATTGAGAAAATTTTCCTCACTGAAAAGAAATAATATAAGATTTATTCAAAGTTTCATTTCGCCCGGATGTCCCTTTAGACGTAACAAAAGGATTATACAGGATGCAAATACTTGGGTTTAAGCGTTTAATGAAAATTGTTATTTTACGGCAATTATGATAGTTATAAAAAAATTAAGTCCAGCATTATAATTATTTCAGATCCATAGTTATTTTGGCAAATTGGTAATTATTCATAGATTGCTAGGTAAATTATGAACATGAACCTGCATCCGCTGACACTTAAATTTTCCGGCGAATCATCGGAACTCGAAGAGCCATTTTTAGAGGATTACTATAGGTCATCGCTTCCCCAAGTCCGTATATTGCTGATTCTGGGAGCTGTGGTTTACGCCGCTTTCGGTATTATGGATGCGCTGCTGATGCCGGAACAAATGTTTGCTACATGGCTTATTCGTCTTATTGTTGTCGGTCCCGTGCTTTTCGTATTATTATTGATATCTTCTTCCGTTTTTTTTAAAAGATATATGCAGCCTGTGCTGGCTGTTGTTTACATTCTGGCCGGAACAGGCATAATTTGCATGATCTTTATTGCTCCGGCGCTGGTGAGTTATTCCTATTGTGCCGGTCTGATTCTTGTTTTTATGTGGGGCTATACTCTTATCCGCCTTTTTTTCGTTTGGGCTTCATTTGCCGGATGGGTACAGGTTATTCTGTATGAAATCGCGGCTATCTGGATAAATCCGGCGTCCATTACTGTTTTTACCAACAATAATTTTTTTTTCATTGGTGCGAATGCATTAGGAATGATGGCCTGTTATGCCATTGAATTCTATGCGCGGCGAGATTTTTTTATGAAGCGGCAGTTGGAGATTGAGCGGGAAAATATTAATAAGATAAATCAGGAATTGGAAGATCGGGTCATAAAGCGGACAGAGGATTATCAAATTGTTAATAAGGCGCTGGAACAGGAAATCGCCGGTCACAAGCAGGCGGAAAAAGCGTTGCGGGAGAGTGAAGAACGGTATCGGGCATTGGTGGAAAATGCTAGCGATATAGTTTTACGGACAGATAATAAAGGGTATTTTACCTTCGCCAATATATCAATGATTCGTATGACGGGATATGAAGAAGAGGAGATTATAGGAAAACATTATTTGACCATGGTCCGTCAGGATATGCGTGAAGCCGCACTTAAGTTCTTCGGTCGTCAGTTCGTCAAAGGAATTCAAAACTCATATTCAGAATATTCCGTTATAAAAAAAGATGGTGGTGAGATTTGGGTCGGGCAAAATACGCAGTTAATCATTGAAGATGGCAATATTATAGGATTTCAGGCGGTATCTCGCGATATTACCGAACGCAAACGGCTGGAAAAGGAGTTAAAGGAGAGCGAAGAAAGATATCGCGAACTGAGTATTATTGATGATCTCACTCAGCTTTATAATTCCAGGCATTTTTACGATCAGCTTGAAATGGAAATAGACAGACTTGAACGTCATGAATATCCATTAACGCTTCTGCTTCTTGATCTCGACGATTTCAAGATATTCAACGACACTTACGGGCACATTGAGGGAGATCATGTTTTGTTTCGGCTGGGTCAGCTGATCAAACGATGTTTAAGGAAGGAAGCTTCAGCCTATCGTTATGGCGGAGAGGAATTTACAATCATTCTGCCCATGACAACAAAAGATGAAGGAATTGTTACCGCGGAGAGAATCAGAGAAGAATTTAAAAAAGAGAATTTTTCTCCGTTGCCGGATAAAAACGTCAATCTTACAGTTAGCATAGGGCTTGCGCAGTATAAGAAACAAGAAGACATGAGGGTTTTTGTCAGCCGAGTTGACCATCTTATGTACCGTGGCAAAAAGAACGGAAAAGACAGAACATGTTTTGAATAATAGCTTCCGTAAAAGCTTAAGCCGTCACTTGCTTCTGCCGCTGAATTGTTAATGAAAATAAAGGAGAACTCATGAAACTGGAAATTGAATACTTAAAAGGATTAGCGAATAACGGAGGTCCCTCGGAAAGTCAGTATGTAGAACTTGGCACGTTGTTTAAGTCCATTAACTTCAGGCGTAAGAAAGGAATTCTAAGTGACAGCGACATCCAAAAAGCGTGGTATGAGTTATCGGATGTTTTTTATACTACGGATACGATGCAGGGATATGCGGTTCTAAAGCCACATGGATATGCGGGTGATTTTATTATAATTGAAAGGATTTACTCCGGGTGGTTGTCTCCCAAATCACATTTGGTAAAGTGGGATCATTTTTTTCATGCTCAGGAAGCTCCCCGCGCGATCCTGAATAGAAAAAAATATTTTCTTGATATATTGCGTTCTCTCAGGGCTAGAGATAAAAAATGCAACGTTTTAAATATAGGATGCGGTCCGGCACAGGACGTTGTGGAATTTCTATTAGAAGAAAAGACTCAAATATTTTTTGAATGCGTGGATTATGATAGAAATGCTATTGAGTATTCATTTAACAAAGTTCAAGAGAAAGGGTTATTGAGTAATGTAGAATTTCATCGCGATAATGCGTTCAGGTTCAGACCGTCTAAACAATTTGATTTAATCTGGTCGTCGGGGCTTTTTGATTATCTGGACGACCAAAACTTTAAAAAACTTTTGATGAAGCAGCTTGCTTTTGTAAGAGCCGGGGGGGAGTTAATTGTCGGGAATTTTTCTCTTGATAATCCTACGCGAGATTACATGGAGTTTGGCAATTGGTTCCTTCATCATCGTTCACCCGATGATTTGATTATAATGGCAAGTGAATGCGGTGTCCCCCGGGAGAAAATTGCCGTAAAATCGGAGCCATTGGGCGTAAATCTGTTTTTACACATTATTCAATAAACATTCCGGCACGCGCTTGTCTCAAACCATTTTCCATTGCCGAAACTAAACACAAAACCTGAATCAAAGATAATATTGAGGTGACAACCCCGGCCTTCGCCGGGGCATGCTGTGCCGACAAAAATAGAGTTTTAATTCCGGATTGTTGAATTATCTTTTATATCTGCCCATTAACTGCACTTCTTCCAGCACGTGTCCCTTCATTGCTTTGAGCAGTTCTTCTTTTGTCAATCCTGCTTTCAAATTAAGCATTGTATCCAGAGCGTACAATTTAAAATAGTAGCGGTGTGTGCCGCCAGGTGGACAGGGGCCATCGTAGCCATAACGTCCAGAAGAGTTTTTGCCGTTTTTCCCCAATCCGGCGATTTCTTCCTGCCTGGAAACTTTTTCTTGCAGGGAATTAACAGTGGCCGGTATGTCAAAAAAAACCCAATGCACCCATGTGCCCGCTGGAGCGTCCGGATCATCGCAGATAAGCGCTAAACTTTTTGTTTTTTCAGGTGCTCCACTCCAGGAAAGAGGCGGTGAAATGTTCTGGCCGTCGCATGTGTATTTGGCCGTAATCATATCTTCATGGTTAAACGACGAACTTGTTATTTTCATGGATTCCCCCCTTTTTATTTTAGCGTTGATTTGATCTTTTGCCTGAAGTGTTTCCCCGCTGCCGGCAATTAGACAAATAGTAAGGAAAAAATAAAAATAATAAATTTTCATTTCTTTTTTATCTCCAAACTCAATTGTATTTGTTTATGGTTATTTTAACCGGAGATAATTGATCCGTCAATAGCTCTTATGGATCTGATTCATATTGACACACACGCTTTCTATGCTATTATAATAACATTAACTATTTGGCAAGGATGCAGATGACTATAGATAAACAGATAAGTCGCGAAATCGGTGTGCATGGGCAACAATGGAACGTGATGCATGAAGGATATTTTTCGGATTCCGATATAGCACGTCCCCTTGTTGCAATGATATCACAGTATCTATCCGGTTCGGATACTGATGTGCTGGTAGATTTAGGAGGGGGGACGGGATTCGTTCTTTTGAAACTGATCGCGCAAGGTGTAACCCGGAATATGGTTACGGTGAATCTGGATTATTCTTCAATTCAACTGGACGCCATGGAAAAGTGCGGCATAACCTGTATAAACGGTTTGATTTCCGACTTCAGCCGGAATGATCTCGCTGCCCTCGACAAGCGCATCTTTTTTATTATGCGATCTGTGTTGCACTACTTCGGTAAGGACGGACTGATCACCGTCCTGCGACACATTCGCAATCAGGCCAGGACGGGAGAAATGTTCATCCACCAGACCGCATGCTTTGAGAGTGAAATAGAAGCACAGTGTATCAATGTTCTGTATCGAGAAATGTATACACCAAAGTGGTATCCCACAATCAACGAACTGCGCGACAGAATGATAAATACGAACTGGCAAGTGATCGATATTTGTCCGGCGCCGCCGCTGAAATTATCTTCTGTTGAACTCGGACAGCGATACGGGCTTAGTTCACAAACTCTCGCGAAAATTTGCGGCATGCTAATGGAGGAATTTGGAGAGATAGATAATGTTTTTCAGTTGGTGCCTGATGGTTTTGTCGCTTATCTTCATTACCGGATTTGTGCTGCCAAGGCGGCTTGAGCATAGATTGTTTTGAGAGCGTTGAAAGTTTTTAATTGCTATTCAAATAAACATTATTGATCACTATAAGGAGGAATGGTTATGATTAAGAAATATTTTCAAAATTACGCAATGATCAGACCGACAATATTATTTACGATCTTATTTTTCTTAACACTTGCGATAATTCATGCAGATTCTTGTTTTGCAAAGACAAATAACGACACATCCCTTGAATGCAATAAGGAAATAGCTAAAACGATTGTGCATGCGACCGCATCGGGATTATGTGAAGTCCTAAAAGATGTAAAAACTGAAGACAAACGCATTGCCCTGATCCGCGCCTTTATTAGCCCCATGCGCTTTTATCGGGATAACACGGGATATTTTTATGCTTACGACTTCAATGGTGTTAATATTGTTCTTGCGACACAAAAAGACTTACAGGGCAAGAATCTTTATGATCATAAGGATGCAAAAGGGAAATATGTTATTCGTGAATTGATCGCCGCGGCAAAGAAAGGAGGCGGTTTTGTTGAATACTATTGGCTGAAACCTGGTGCGAAAGGTGAGCAGAAAAAACTTGGTTATGTTGAACGCATTTCCGGAACGAACTATTTTATAGGAACAGGCGTTTATCTTCCGTAAACCGCCATCGAAATGTCGGCTTTCAAAGTTGAATCCTGCCGGGACAAAACAAGGGTCGCGCCACCGCCCATGGAGTATCCCGCCACGGCCCGGCGAAATGGGTCAATACGTAAGCGGACGTCTGTGGGATTTGGGCCGATCTGCACCGCGCATGCAACACTAGCCGCAATGAAAAAAATAATTACTGCTTCAAATAAGCTCCTCACAATTTTCATAAATATTCCCTCCTCGATAGTTAAATAATATAACTACTCTTGGTGCTTGTAACTTTCCTGCTTCAAAAGATACTACCCGATTGAATACTTTTATTTCTTTGCAATGGAGAAGCTCTTGAGTATGAAGAACAGATATAAATATAAAGATGAATATTAAAGGATTGCTTTTTTTTAATATAAAAGTTTAGAAAAGTCTTCAATGTCTTTATGGAAACACCATAATTCATGGGCCTTGTTCTTAGTCGTATCCCTTATTAAAAGTCATGGTTCTTGAACGTAATATTTCTTTTGCCTCCCGGTCAGCTTTAATTTGGCATTGAATTCAGTTTATGCTATAGGACTACAAGTAATTATGACTCAGGAGAACTGCAAATCATGATCTACAATGAAGAATTTGAAACTCTGCCACGGGAAGCCCTGGAAGCGCTGCAACTCAAAAGACTGCAACAGGTCGCCTTGCGGGTTTATCACAGCGTCGGTTTCTATAAAAAGTCCTTCGATAAAGCGGGCGTCTCGCCCGACAATCTAAAAACGCTCGACGATCTTAAACGCTTTCCCTTTACCACTAAACAGGATTTACGGGATAATTATCCTTTCGGATTATTTGCCACGCCGATGAGCAATGTTGTCCGCCTGCACGCTTCATCGGGCACAACCGGCGCGTCCACTGTGGTTGGCTACACAAAGCGCGACATTGAAACTTGGGCGGAATTGATGGGACGCTGCTTTGTGGCCGCGGGTCTTACCAAAAACGACATCATCCATAACGCATACGGCTATGGCCTTTTCACCGGGGGGCTTGGCGCTCATTACGGTGCCGAAAAAATCGGAGCCAGTGTGATACCGATGTCCGGCGGCAACACCAAACGCCAGATCATGATTTTGCAGGATTTCCGGCCGACGGCTATTTGCTGCACGCCGTCTTATGCTCTCAATCTGGCCGAACAGGGGCGGGCAATGGGCGTGGACATGCGCGCGCTTGCGCTTCGCGTGGGCATTTTCGGCGCGGAACCCTGGAGCGAAAATATGCGCGGCGAAATTGAAAAAGCTTTGAATATTACAGCAATGAATATTTACGGTCTTTCTGAAATCATGGGTCCGGGAGTTGCGATGGAATGCGCCGAAGTACGCGACGGTATGCACATCTTTGAAGATCATTTTCTGGTGGAAACCATAAATCCGAAAACCGGCGAGGTGCTCGCTGCCGGTGAGGAAGGTGAACTGGTTTTCACGACGCTCACCAAGGAGGCCTTTCCGCTCATCCGTTACCGGACGCGCGATATTTCCCGTTTGAATCCCACACCGTGCCGCTGCGGACGGACGCATTTCCGGATGGGCCGCGTTATGGGACG
This sequence comes from Smithella sp., assembly GCA_050011015.1. Taxonomy (GTDB): domain Bacteria; phylum Desulfobacterota; class Syntrophia; order Syntrophales; family Smithellaceae; genus Smithella. The sequence goes on along the minus strand of JBEKJX010000038.1, from coordinate 6,008 downwards.
CAGCGATGATATGCTTATCATCCGCGGCGTAAATGTCTTCCCCTCGCAGATAGAAGCGGTACTTGTGGGCATTGAAGGACTGGAACCACACTACCAACTCATTGTAGATCGCGAAGGCACGCTCGATACGCTGGAGGTACAGGTTGAGTTAACAGAAACACAATTCGCCGGAGCCGATGAAGTCAAGGTGCTCCAGAAACTGGAGAGACAACTGAAAAAAGACATGAAGGATTATCTGGGCATTACCGCCAAGGTCAAACTGGTGGAACCCCAAACCATACAGCGCTCAGAAGGCAAAGCCAGCCGGGTTATTGATAAAAGAAAGATTTAGGCTAAGGCCAACGAGTGTATTCGGTTATTGGGTTGAGGTTTATGTTTTAAATCCCATATTTTTCCGGATATGATCTGAATTCTCCTTACTTGTTATTTTTGCTAAAAGTTCAAATGCAACTTCCATGGCCGTTGCCGGTGAAGTTGAAGTGATAATGTTTCTGTCAAATACAATCGGTTTATTGATAACATCCACTCCAAAACCAGCCAGTTGTTTCCGTCGTAAACCTTCCCGCAAATGATAAGTTGTTGCTTGCCGTCCTTTGAGGATTCCGCTGTTCGCAAGTGGAAGCGCACCAACACAAATCGATGCTATTGGTTTCTCCATATCACTAAAACGGCGGATAAGATCAGCTACCGGCTTAGAATAAGCTTCCTCATAATAACCATAGTTCTCAAACCCTCCGGGAATTGCCAATGCGTCAAAATCGTCGGCATTTATTTCTGATAAAAGCTGGTCTGGAATTACTTTGATCCCAAATGTTCCCCGAACTTCGTTCTGCAAGCCGACCATCACAACTTCCACTCCTTCTGTGCAATATTCTCTGGACCAGCCCAGTACATCGTAAAATGCGGCGGCCTCATAAATCTCAACACCTTTACACAACAATAGCAGGACTCGTTTCATGACGTTCCTTTCTCCTCTGATAAGCGACCATTTGTCCCGTTAGGCCAACAATTAATATAAGGACTTTTCTTTTTCCTGTTTTTCGTTATCAATTTACTGTATGTTAATTTTTATAAAAAGTTAAATATTGTGTGAATACGAAGACATATCTATTTTTATCATTTCGTATATCATGATAATATAGTCTAAAAGCGAACTTCTTAATTTATGTGATATTTGTCCAATACCGGATTCCCTGTCAAGCCAGGAAATGATAGTGAAGTTGTTTTATTTAATCTCTGCTTGAAAGCGTTACAGAGATTTAGCCCGTAATGTGCGGGATAATGGCGAAGCGAATTATTTTTTATATTCCACGTCAACAGTTATTCCGATGCCTCCGCGTATGGCAAATTCCGCGCTTACCTTGCACCAACGCGGCTGGAGGGTGGCCACCAAATCATCAAGAATTACATTAGTAATGTGTTCATGGAAAACGCCTACATCGCGGAAAGACCATAAATATAATTTTAATGATTTGGATTCGATAATTTTCTTGTCCGGGATATATTGAATTTTAATTTTGGCAAAATCAGGCTGGCCTGTCTTGGGACAAACGCAGGTAAAATCTTCCGTTTGCAATGTAACTATATAATCACGGCTGTTATTATGATTGGGAAAAGTCTCCAGCTTGCGTACCGGCTCGGCCTGTTTGCCCAGCAGAGTTAAACCAGCCAGATCATTTTTCCTTGTGTTTTTAGGCATCATTTTACCCCTGATAAAAATACTATATTTGCTTACCGAAATTAAGGTATAATATCAAGAACATTCGTTAAGAAGAAAAAAATTACCCATCTTATTGTTTTTGTATTGAATTCATGAAATATTATTAAGGAGAAAATACGGCCATGACAGACAATAAAACATCGATCCCTGAAAATACCTGGAAATGCAGTAACTGCGGCAACACGATCACAGAAACTTCGCCGCCGGAAGTCTGCCCTTCCTGTAAACAAAAATGTGAATTTCTGAATGTGACCTGCTACCAGCCGGATTGCGGTTTTGTAGGGATGGATAAAAGACTGAAATGATACAATCCCTAAAGGACATTTTCGCTATATTAGCGAAAAATCTCGGCAAGGTAAAAGTTGATTAATTATGCGCTTCCCCTGAAGGGGATACGCTTCCGATTAAAGCGCTATCTTTGTTGGCGTCGTTGTCGGCATCCTCAAACATATTTACGATATGCCTCGTCGCCTTAAGCCTGGCCGTTTCAATATTATCTTTGATTTAGAAATTGAAAAAAAAGTGACAGCGCCTATTTTAAAGAAAGCGCTGTCGCTGGTTTACAGAATCACTCTGAATTCTTAATTCTTATTGGCCGGGCATGATGATCTTCGATGCATCCTGACGCCTCATCTCCTCCGCTTCGGCAATCATCGCCTGAACGGTTTTTTCAATAGCTTCGGGCAATTTGGCCGCCGCTTCGCTTAAGTTTTTTGCCCCTTCAATGAGACACTGAACAGGAATCGGTCCATTAGGCGACATAAGCTGAGTCATGCCGGTAAAAATGGTTTCTCTGCTTTCGTCAACCGAGCCGTCAATTTTGATTGGCGTAAGACGCCTGATCGTTGCAAAAGTCAGGTCGGTGAATGATTCTTCCTGGTAAAGGTTATCGGGATTTATTTTAATATCCGTTATTTTTGTTCCGCCTGCGTTACTCATGATTTATCTCCTTGTGTATATGTGGGGTTTCTTTTCTTTTGCCCCGAAAAAACAATGGAAACTGTACGCTAAATGGCCTCCCTTTTTTCGGATCATTGCTTACTTCAATATGGTTTAGACCAGTTACGTTAAATTAGTAAAAACTTCAATCAATATTTTTACCACTTCAAAATCAAAACGCTATCTTTGTTGGCCGCTTCGTCGGCTTCCTCGTCTTATTGATTATACGTCTCCGGCGCCTCCTCCTTGCCAATAACTGGAAGCGCATCCCGCATTGGAGTATATAATAAATAAGTAACCTTACATTACCGGAAATTGCCACTTACAAGTGGATATTGCAAACGAATTGGTATCAGCTTTTTTCCATTGTTTTAAGGAATTTAACTTTCGGCCATTCTTCCATGGTATGACTAAGACGCCAGTCACTTAGCGCCAGGTAAACAAGATTCCCTTCGGTGTCCAGGGCAAGATTCGTCTGATGTTTCTTTTGAAAATCTTCCATGATTTTAGCATCGTCGCAGGTAACCCAGCGGGCAGCGACATAATCGGTCTTTTCATAATCTGCATAAACGCTGTATTCATCTTGCAGGCGTGACATCGTCACGTCAAACTGTAGAGCGCCTACAGCGCCCAGAATGTTATCCGAGCCCCACAGAGGTTTAAAAACCTGAATGGCGCCTTCCTCGGAGAGTTGAATCAGCCCCTTTTGCAGATGTTTCATCCTCAGGGGGTCTTTGAGCCGCACGCGGCAGAAATGCTCCGGCGCGAAATGCGGAATACCCGTGAATTTGAGAGGTTCTTTTTGTGTGAAAGTATCGCCGATTTTTATTGTTCCATGGTTGTGAATGCCGATGATATCGCCGGGATATGCCTCTTCAATATTGGTGCGGTCCTGCGCCATAAAAATTGTAGCATTGGAGAGAGATACTTCCTTGCCGATACGGTGATGAATGACGTGCATGCCGCGTTGAAATTGCCCTGAACAAATCCGCATAAAAGCGATGCGGTCGCGGTGCGCCGGGTCCATATTGGCCTGGATTTTAAAAACAAAGCCGGAAAAATCATCTTCATCCGGGTCAACATTCCTTGTTGTTGTCGGGCGGGCGACAGGCGGTGGAGCTATTTCAACGAACGCTTCGAGGAGTTCCCTGACGCCGAAGTTGTTAATCGCGCTGCCGAAAAAAACAGGCGTCTGGCCTGCTTTTAAAAATTCCTTGATATCGAAAGGATTGGCTGCCCCTTCCAATAGAGCGATTTCCTCGCGCAGTTCATCAGCCTGATTTTCCAATAATTCATCAAGAATCGGGTCGGATAAATCGTTTATTACGACTCCGTCTTCAGAACGCTTTGCTTTTCCCGGTGTGAACAAGTGCAGTTTCTTATCATAAATATTATAGACACCTTTAAAGCGTTTGCCCATACCAATAGGCCAGGATAAGGGAGAGCATTCGATCTGGAGCTTGTCTTCGATATCAGCCAGAATGTCCAGGGGCAAGAGGCAATCACGATCGAGTTTGTTGATAAAAGTTATGATCGGCGTATTACGCAGGCGGCAGACTTCCATCAGTTTCTGCGTTTGCGTCTCCACGCCTTTGGCGCCGTCAATAACCATCAGCGCGCTGTCCACGGCGGTCAATACGCGGTAAGTGTCTTCAGAAAAATCCTGATGGCCGGGCGTGTCGAGAAGATTTATTTCGCAGTTTGCGTATTCGAATTTCATGACCGATGAGGTGACGGAAATGCCGCGATCTTTTTCAATGGCCATCCAGTCGCTCAAAGCGTGTTTTGACGCTTTGCGCGCTTTGACCGCTCCGGCCATCTGAATAGCCCCGCCGAAAAGCAAAAGCTTTTCCGTGAGCGTGGTTTTGCCAGCATCAGGATGACTGATAATGCCGAAGGTGCGACGGCGTTCGATTTCTTTTTGTATATGCTTGCTCAAGTTCTGCTATCTCCATACCGGATTAATTAAGCGGCGTATATTAACTATAATGAAACATCTGTCAACAATTATCCCGCGTATTATATCCTTTTGTAAAATAAAACATTTTCTACTATATCTTCTTTTATGGCGCTTTCGGCTTTGAGTTCCTTCAAATAAACAAGTGTTTCGTTTAAGGCCATGAATTTTTCAAAATCAGGCAGTTCAGAGCCGGATATCTCATTAGAAAGAGCGCAGGTCGTCTTTGGCTCTGCGCTCAAATGATTGAGAGTCATCATTTTTCTTTTTTCATGGTGTTTACGTATTTCTTCAATTCTTTCCTTGAGATCAATAAAGGCGTTGCCATGTCCCGGAAATACGGTAGCAACAGGCAATTTCTCTATTACGCTTAAAGAATCCAGATAAGCCGCCAACGGGCGGAAATTATCGTCGAATATATCGGGACTCAAAATCGGCGCTATATAAGGCAGAATGTGATCGCCGGCCAACAGGAAACTTTCCTTTCTGAAGAAAAAGCAAATATGCCCGGCGGCGTGTCCGGGAGTTAAAATGATTTCAAATTTCCAGTCGCCGAATTCACAGGATTTATTATTCTGCAAAAAATCATCGGCATTAAATTCAGCAATTATGCCCCGTATGTCTTCATATTCTTCGATGACAAGGTCAATTTGATGGACAGACATGCCCTGATGCGAATAAAATTTCTTTAACTGCTTTACTGCCGGATTCGCTTGACGAAAATGCTGATATTCTTCGTAAGCCGCTGAGGAAAGATAAATTTTCGCGCCTGCATTTTTTTGCAGCAAACCGGCCATGCTGCAATGATCCGTATGCACATGAGTCAAAAAAACATGCCTGATGTTATTGATACTTAAGCCCGCACTTGTCAGATCTCTTTCCAGTGTTTCATAAGAGCCGGGCATATTTAGCCCGGTGTCAAAAAGCGCCAGTTCCTTATCCTGAGCAATAAGATAAGCGTTCACGTGTTTTAAACGATACGGCATACGTAAAGTGATGCGGTAAAAGTTTTCTGAAATTTCAGAGATCATATCGGATTCATATATTGAATGACTCTTAATATATTATTTCCGGAATATTCAATCGGGCGTCCAGCTTCTTTCTGGCCGCCAGTATCTGCCGGAATGACAAAATTTATACTATTCTTCTTTGCGGCTTTTCTGCTGACGTTTTGTTGCATCCAATTCCATTTTTCTCAGACGAACGCTTTTAGGAGTTACTTCCACAAGTTCGTCTTCGGCAATGAATTCGATGGCCTGATCCAGAGACAGAACACGCGGCGGCCTTAAAATTATTGTGGCATCTGATGTGGATGCCCGCATATTTGTCAGCTTCTTTTCTTTTGTAATATTCACGTTAAGATCGCTGCTGCGGTTGTGTTCTCCCACTATC
>JBEKJX010000037.1:0-16062 GCA_050011015.1 Smithella sp. | reverse complement strand
TTGTCCGGGTAGCGGAAAATGTTTCCTTCGTAATTGCGGAGCAGCAAAGCGCCGTTTTCCCATCCGACGGCGTATTCGGGAAGCAAAGGAATTTTTCCGCCGCCGCCGGGAGCGTCGACAACATAAGTAGGCACTGCATAACCGGTAGTGTATCCGCGCATGCCTTGAATAATATCCAGACCCTTGCTTATCGGTGTCCGGAAATGAGAGGATCCGGGAATAGGATCACACTGATACAGATAATAAGGACGGATTCTGATTTGCAGTTGACCATGCACTAATCTGGTCATTGTCTCAACGTCGTCATTAATATCTGCAAGCAGGACGGTTTGGCTTCCCAACGGAATGCCGGCATCGGCAAGACGAATGCAGGCAGCACTCATTTCAGGGGTCAGCTCTTTTGGATGGGTTATATGGATACTCATCCATAGAGGATGATACTTTTTCAGCATGGCTGTCAGAGCCGGCGTTATTCTCTGGGGAAGAACAACAGGCACTTTAGTGCCGATTCGGATAAGTTCAATATGAGGAATTTTATGCAGCCGCATTAACAGCCATTCAAGTTTTTCATCGGACAGGGTTAAAGGATCGCCGCCGGAAAGCAGTACGTCCCGGACATTTTTATTGCCGGCGATGTATTGAATAGCCTTTTCCCATTTTTCCAAGTTGATCAAATGATGCTTGCTCCGTTCAATAATGCGGGAACGTGTGCAATAACGGCAATAAGTGGAGCATATGTCAGTTACCAGAAACAGCACGCGGTCGGGATAGCGATGAATAATACCCGGTACAGGAGAATCAACATCTTCGCAGAGAGGATCTTCCTCTTCGCCTTCGGTGTGCAGGCATTCATCCACCACGGGAACAACGCAGCGGCGCAAAGGATCCAAAGGATCGTCAGGATTAAGCAGACTTGCATAATAAGGAGTTATGGAAACGGGCAATGCTCCTGAATGATGCATCATTGCCTGACGTTCATTATCTGAAAGATTGATTATACTGGATAAGGCGTCTACTTCTCTGATGGCGTTACGCAACTGCCAATGCCAATCAAACCATTCGAGGCGGGTAATTTCGGGATAGTATCTTTCTCGGAAGATGCGGGAGCGGGCGGAATCTTTAAAAGGAAATAAAACTCTATCTGACTTTTGTTTTCTTTGATACGAGGACAACTCGGATTTGAATAACAAAAAGTCACTTACATTGTTTTCAATATTAACAAGACCGGTCAATGGACCAGGAGGTTCCTCCTCCTCTTTAAACAGGGTCTCGCTTTCCATTCGTTCCTCCTTTGAAGGTTTCCCTCCCGTGAAATTATATTTCAAAAAAACTCCTTGATTATGAAATGTACTCATACAAAATATTTTGTCAACACTTTTTTGCATTTTTGTTAAAAAAAAATAAAAAAATTTTCACGAGAGGGTATCATTGATAAATTATTTTTCCGATTATTTTGAAAATTATACTTACATAATGTTCACGAAATATTTTTTGTAATGCATAATCTAAAAACTTTAATGTTACACAAACCCCCGTGGAATCTACATCAGCTCAGAATGGAATGAGTCTTTAGTGAAATCGAAAGTTTTGAAAAAGAGTGGAATATTTTTTGAAAAAGCGATTGGTATGTCTGTAATACCCGGTTATGATAATATTTGATTCATTAGACGGCAAAGACATGTTTTGTTCATGACCTGAGAGTTTTTTGTTTATGGAAAAAAGAAATAGGCAAACAGAATGTTTTTTAGTAAGACGGAAAATCATTAAGAGCTTCAATATGGAGATAGGCCATGCCTGAATTACCCGAAGTAGAAACTTTGAGTCGTCAATTGCGAAAAGAAATTTGTGGATGCAAAATATTATCATCGAAAGTTTACGATGATAAACTGGCAAACATTAAGAATGTCAGGGGTAGAAGAGTAATCACAGTTGAACGTAACGGCAAAAGGATAGAAATCATTCTTGATGATGGTAATTCCATATTAGTACATATGCGCATGACAGGAAGATTTCTCTGGCATGAGAAACCGGAGAAACCGAAACATTGCCGTTGGAGAATGACTTTTAACGATGGCAATCTCTTTTTAATTGATCCGCGCCGTTTTGCCACAGTCAAAATATCAAAGAGATTGGAGAACGATGCCGGCAAAGATATTTTTAAAAAATTCGATTTAAAAGGTTTTGTAAAAAATTATGGAAGCCGGAAGACAAAAGTTAAAACGTTGATTATGGATCAGGAGGCTTTATCGGGACTGGGTAACATTTATGCTTGTGAGATTTTATATAGAGCGGGAATTAATCCCGAAAGGACAGCGGAAACTTTAACGGAAGATGATTGGGGTAAAATATTTTATCATGCTAAAGATTTGTTAAAAGTTGCGATTAAAAAAAGAGGCACATCGATTTCTGATTGGCGCGATCTTTATGGCTGCAGAGGTGAAAATCAGTATGAATTAAAAGTTTACGGACAGGAAGGAAGAAACTGTTGCTCATGCGCAGGTATCATTGTCCGGATAAAACAGGGCGGAAGAAGCTCGTTTTATTGTCCCAATTGCCAAAAGTAACATACATGATATAAATAGGGATGTTTTAGAATTATTTGTTTATTGGATTGTAAGATTCAATGATCCATTCACGGATTTTGCTTTTCGGAGGAACTTCGTCTACAGAGAGAACCTTATTGTTTATCACCAAAGCGGGCGATCCTAATAGTCTATAACGCGCTATTTCCTTAGGATCGGTGACGTGCCTCAGATTAGCGGCAATTTTCATTTCAGATAGTAAATTACGCACATCATTTTCCAACTGATCGCAACGGGCGCAGCTCATACCCACGACTTCGATGTTCAGTCCTTGGACAATTTCCTCTGTAACGGACATCCCTTGTGCTATCTTGAATTCTCTTAAAAGAGCAGTTCCATATTCGTTGAAAGCGGAAGGCGGCACGTAATTATTATCAACGATTTCTTTGAGGAGACTTTTTTTGATTTCCTCGTCATCTTTTGCCTGAAAGTTTATGGATTCTTTTTTTATTGCTTTATCTAAACCAACTATACCAACCAGACGGCCATTAATTATAATTTGTTTAATTTCATCTTCAGACATGTATTTTCTCCGGCAAAACAATAAATGAATTTTACTGTATAAGGTTTATTAATGCACGAGCTTTTCGTCAAGCATGAAAATTGATTTAATACAAATCTTGTCGCTGAATATAAATTTGGCGGATTATTCTTTACTTTTGCTTTGATTGAAACAATGTTTCAAAATATGCTTGACATTTGAAACATTGTTTCATATTTTATTGGGAAATAAAATAGAAGACAAAGAGTATTATGATAACAAATAAACCAGTAATTCCTGAAAAAATAAAAGAACGGCTGTATCCAGTGGTTTTGCAACAGTTTTCCATGAAAGATTTCCATGCGGTAAATATAAGAGATATATCGAAAAAAAGTGGTATCAGCACGGGAACTATATACAAATATTATTTCTCAAAAGAAGATCTTCTTTTTTCTATCATTGACGAAAAATTGCGTGATCTGGCATCCTTGTTAAGGATGCATATGGCCGGGACAGAGGATATACGTGAAATGTTCAGAAAGCTGTTCTGGGTTACGATGAATTTTTTTGATAACAATCCGGATCTTGCGATTACAGCTTTTATAACGGTTCCCTTAAAAAGTTTTATGGCAAGCAAATCGTATAAAAGGGAATCAGAGATAGATATATTAAAAGAGATAGTCGAAAAAGCAAAATCAAGAGGCGCAGTTATATTGGAGATTGAAAACAGTTATTTTGTCGATTTATATATAATGATTACGCACAGGCATATACAAAACTGGTATGTTCATGGAATGAAATGGAAACTTGCGGATACAATAAACAATTTCTTCGATTTTTTCTGGAGAGTAGTAGCGCCTCTGAGCGCAAAAGAAGCGCGGTAATATTTTTATAAAAAAGGAAAATATTAAATATACATAAATATATTGAGTACATACAGTAAATGAATTTGTAATTATAATAAATTTATAATCGCATGGAGAGGAAAAATGGAAATAATAGATATTCTGGAACAGGCAAAATCTCAAAAGCGAACAACATTAACAGAGGCAGAAGCAAAGGAAGTTTTAAAAAAATATGGAATTCCGGTGGTTGAAGAAAAAGCAGTTAATACTATAGAAGAAGCAGAAATAGCAGCGGAAACAACAGGATATCCTGTTGTTGTAAAAGGGTTGGGATCTCGTCTAACCCATAAAACAGAAAAAGGTCTGGTTAAACTAAATTTAAAAAACAGGGAAGATGTTCACTTAGCGGCACTATATATAAAGGAAGCGGCTGGAGATGATTTAGAAGGTTTTTTAATTCAACCGATGTTGGAAGGCAAAAGAGAGTTTGTCGCCGGTCTTTTCCGTGACGAACAATTTGGCGCGACGATAATGTTCGGATTAGGCGGAATTTATACAGAAGCAATCGGGGATGTTGTTTTTCGTCTGGCTCCTCTTGATGATAATGAAGCGCGAAAAATGATTGACGAGTTGCATGCCCAAAAAATGCTCGGTTCGTTTCGTGGCGAAAATGCCCCTGATAAGGCTGCATTGATTAAAACGCTAGTTGGTTTGTCTCAGATAGGCATGGAAACGCCGGACATAAAGGAAATAGATATTAATCCATTGTTGGTTACTGCTGAAGGCAAGGTTACGGCCGTTGACGCATTGGTCGTTTTAGGAAAAACAACAAATAAAAAAATACCGCCTTTACCGATAGATCCCAAAAGTATTGGAAATTTATTATATCCGAAATCCATTGCTTGTGTTGGCGCGTCCGCAAATATTGGCAAATGGGGACATTTAATTTTTTCTAATATTGTTGCGGGACAATACCAGGGGAAAATTTATCTGGTAAATCCTCAGGGTGCAGATATTGCCGGCAGAAAAGTTTTTAAATCCGTAACAGACATTCCTGATACGGTAGACCTTGCTGTTGTTACAGTTCCAGCAGACAAGGTTTTGTCACTTATTACTGAATTTGAGAAAAAGGCGATAAAAAATGTATTGCTTATCTCTTCCGGTTTCGGAGAAACCGGAAGAGAAGGTAAGATTTTAGAAGATGAGTTGGTAGAAAAAGCTCGAAAAGCAGGAATTTTAATTCTAGGCCCCAATACAATGGGAATATGTAATCCCTATATATCGTTTTATTGTACAGGTTCCCATGTCAGACCGGTTGCAGGGGGGACAGTTTTGCTTGCGCAGTCCGGAAATCTTGGAACGCAGATATTAGCTTTTGCTGTAAAAGAGGATATCGGAATACGCGCTTTTTGCGGTTCAGGCAATGAAGCGATGATTACAATTGAAGATTACATGGATGGATTTGAAATTGACGAAATGACCAAAACAGTGGTTTTGTACATTGAAAGTATAAAAAATGGCCGTAGATTTTTTGAGTCAGCAAAACGAGTTGGAAAAAGAAAACCGGTTATTGTCTTAAGGGGGGGGCGTACATCTGCAGGCGCCAATGCTGCTGCCAGCCATACCGGAGCAATGGCTTCTGATGTAAAAGTATTTATGGCCGCTTGCCGCCAGGCAGGTGTTGTGCAGGCAGAGATTCCTATGGACTTGCTTGATTTTTCGGCGGCATTTTCTTCATTGCCCCTACCAAAAGGCAATAGGGTTGGTATTTTGACTTTAGGAGGAGGATGGGGTGTTGTAGCCTCAGATTTATGTGAAGAAAACGGTTTGAAAGTGCCCGGATTATCTGATGAATTAATTTCAAGTATTAATGAATTACTACCGCCTTTTTGGAGTCATTCTAATCCAATAGATGTTGTGGGGGATATGAATGCAGAAACATATATGAAAATCCTCGAAGAATTGATTCGGTCCCCTGAATGTGATGCCATAATACACATGGGCATTATAGGAAGAGAAATCTTGATAAAATCAACAATGGAATCAACTGTTGCGGTGGATAAGCAATATGATTCCAAATTTGTAGAAGATGCTTTGCGTTATCTGGAAGAATTTGAAAAAAGGACGATCGAGCTAACGGTACAATTAATGGAAAAGTATAATAAACCGATAATTGGAGTTTATTTGCTAAATGATGAAAAAACGCGAACGATCACTAATGTAAATGAACATAAATATAAGGGAGTGAACTTTATTACCCCGGAACGAGCGGTTAAATCATTAGCCAAGATGTACCAGTATTCGAAATGGTTGAATGATTTAAATGATCAAGATTAGGAGATGAATGTTTCACGTGAAACATTCATCTCCAGGCAAACGTTATAAAAAAGGCAGACTTTGCAAAATCTGCCTTTTTTAATTAATTTCTATTCTATGTGCAATCCGACAAAGAAATTGGAATTGCCGCGTTTGATTAAAAGTATCACACTTTTCTTTTCCGCAGCCTTACTCATTTCCATGTTGAATTGTTTAAAGGATGTTATTTTTATTTTATTGACTTGAATAATTATATCTCGCTGTTGAATGCCGACATCATCAGCGGGACTACCCTCTTCCACATCAGTAACTATTACACCGGTCTCATTGGGAATTCCTAGTTGTTTGGCAAGTTCTTTATTCATTTCCTGAGCATCAATGCCGAAATATCCACTTGATTTTTTTGTTAGAGCAATTTCCGGTTTGTCTTTGCGTTCCGTTACAACAACTTGAAAGGTTATTTCTTTGCCGTCACGGAAGGCTTTAATGGTTGCCTTTTCGCCAACATGTAAAGAAGCCGTTGTCAGAAGCAAATCATGAGAGTCTTTTATGGATTTTCCGTCTATTTCTGTAATTATATCGCCTACTTTAATTCCTGCTCTATCTGCCGGATCACCTTTAAAGACATCGGATACAAGTACCCCGTTTTTGCTTTTATAATTCATATTTTTGGCAATATCTTCTGAAACATCCTGAATGGAGATGCCTAACCATCCTCGAGTTACTTTGCCTTTTGTTTTCAGGTCTTCCAATATGCTTTTTGCCATATTAATCGGTGTGGCAAAACCGATCCCCTGCCCTTGGGCAACAATTGCCGTGTTAATGCCGATAACTTTTCCCTGCATGTTAAATAATGGTCCGCCGCTGTTGCCCGGATTAATGGATGCATCCGTTTGAATAAAATTATCATAAGCGCCAGCTCCAATGACACGACCCTTTGCGCTGATTATGCCAGCGGTAACAGTTTGTTCCAAACCAAATGGATCACCTATTGCAATAACCCATTCTCCCACCCTTGTCGCGTCGGAGTCGCCAAGTACCACTGTCGGTAAACCATTATCCGGCTTAATTTTGATTAAGGCGATATCTGTTTTGGCATCAGCGCCTATTATTTTTGCTTCATATTCCTTACCGTCTGAGATTTTTACCAGAATTTTATCTGTATTTTCAACCACATGGTTGTTTGTTAAAATATATCCATCATTGCTGATAATAAAACCGGAACCGAGACTTCTTTGTTTAAAATCGCGCTGAGGGACATCTCCAAAAAAACGATTAAAGAAATCATCTCCAAAATATTCGTTAAAAGGCGACCGGCCCAAACGATTACCCATGCTTTTTCCTTTAAATGTTTTTGTTGTGCTTATGTTGACGACGGCAGGTTTAACACGTTCAGCCAGATCAGAAAAAGAAGCAGGAATGCTTATATCTGAAGAAACTGCTGATGCAGCCGGAATTTCCGGCGCTCCCGAAGGGAGAAGAGAAGATCTCAGAACTTCCACCAGAGAAACAATGAAAAAGGCGACCAAAAACGCCATTAAGAACATAAAAAAAGTTTTACGATTTTGATTTTCCATATTATCCTCCACTGCATTGATAATAATTTATGATTTTTGCCACATTATAAAAATAATTACTTTATAATCTTAAATATTATAATAATGGATTAGTTTTTGTCAATGAAATATTGTTTAATTTTGACTATTTGAAGTCCTGATTATCAGGAGTTAAGGCTCTTTATAAAAGCTGAGAGAAATGCACAGGCTACAGAATTCAAAGTTTATATATTTCCGCATGGCAATATTCTTTAAATTCGGCTCGCCTGTAAACTTTTGCTCCCAGAGGTGTTGCTTGTAAAATGACGTCTTTAAAACCAGATTCTTTAGCGGACAACATCGCTGCCTGAGTGATTCTCATGCCACAACCTTTATTTCTGCAAGCAGGAAGAGTGGATACATAATATATTCCCGCTGAATTTTTATACGTGAAAAGCAGCGAGGTAGCTGCCGGTAGTCCATCAAGATATGCAATGAAAAGTTTTTGTTGCGATTGCGCGCCAAGTTTAAATGAAGAAACAAAAGCGCCATATTGTTTTCTGGCGCGAGATGGCATTTCAAAGCCATGGAAAGAAATTTCTTCCCATGTAAGCAAATCATTTTTGTCTTTAACTTCGGATATTTTTATATTTTCAGGGAATTGACTGTCTGACGGTGAATCGTTCAAATCCACGGCCATACAAGGAACTCTTTCCATTAAACGCAATCCCGCGCCCTGTAATATTCTTCGGGTTTCTGGAGATTGTCCACTGGGAAATACCCACCACCAAAAACGCAGATTTAATTGTTTGTAAAAATCCTTTGTTTTAGTAATGGACTTTGCATCATCATTACTTAAAGGCTTTTCATTCCAGACCCAGTTGATATCGGAAATGGTTACTCCGGTATTCATTGACCAGACTGATCCCGCCTGCTTTAGCGAAGAATTTAAACTTCCCCAATAACGGCCGACGGCAAAAAAATTTTCTTCAATATGTTTAATTAAATCCATTTAAGAAATGCCAGCATGTTTTGTCCAACTCGAGCTTTTCCAAAGAGGATCAATATCTCTATGATTATTAATCGCTGGTTTTATGCCGCATTTTATGGCGAAATAACGATGCAGGGCAAGGCATCCGGTTAATTCGGGATGAAATACCGTAACCAATATGGATTCACTTTCCGCCGCCGCTATATAATCGTTAATTTTTAGAAGTATATTAACATTCGAATCTACATCAATAATTTTAGGCGCGCGAATAAAAGTCAATGGTATAGGTTCCACCGCGACAGCAGGAATCAGAGCTTTGCTGACAAAACTATCGAGTTGACTGCCAAAGCTGTTGCGTTCAATGGTTATGTTGATTAAACCAAGGCAAGGGGCTTCACCAACTATTTTCCCTGCCAGTAATATTGCTCCCGCGCAAGTACCCCATATTTTCATCCCCCGGCGATGAGCTCCAAGCAATACATCCTTGATTTCAAAAATATTAAGCAGCCTGGAAATACAGGAACTTTCACCGCCGGGAATAATCAATCCGGCCAGATCCGCAAAGTCATTTGCCTGCTTTACTCTTTTATAAGCGATACCTAACCGCTCCAGATGTTCCAGATGCTCATGCACTCCGCCTTGTAAATCCAACACGCCAATGAAAGACGGTTTATCGTTCACTAAACGTAAAGTCATAAGAAATTTACCAGCCCCGACCGGCTAAGATTTGTTCAGGCGGTATTTGAGAAATTTCTAAGCCAGGCATAGCCTCTCCCAGATCCATAGAAGCCTCCAGCACTTTTTGAGGATCATTAAAATAAGCTGTTGCCTTAACTATCGCCCGCGCGCGTTTAGCCGGGTCGGCAGACTTGAAAATACCGGAACCAACAAAAACACCGTCGCAACCTAATTGCATCATCAGCGCTGCATCCGCCGGAGTGGCTATACCGCCCGCGGCAAAATTAACTACGGGCAAACGTCCTAACTCTTTTACCTTCAGTGCCAGTTCATAAGGCAGGCCGTTTGCTTTGGCAAAACCGGTGACTTCCTCCACCGGCATCTGAGCCAGTTGACGGATTTCACGGTTCATTGTTCTCATGTGACGGACAGCTTCGACAACATTTCCCGTTCCCGCCTCCCCTTTGGTGCGGATCATTGCCGCGCCTTCGGCAATCCGACGCAG
Organism: Smithella sp.; assembly: GCA_050011015.1. GTDB lineage: Bacteria > Desulfobacterota > Syntrophia > Syntrophales > Smithellaceae > Smithella. Next base: position 6,129 of record JBEKJX010000037.1, on the reverse strand, counting down.
AGCCTCGCCTAAATTACGAGCGCCGCAAACAAAAGGAATAGAGAATTTTGTCTTATCAATATGACATTCTTCATCAGCCGGAGTCAAAACTTCGCTTTCATCTATATAATCGATACGCAGGGCTTCCAGAATTTGCGCTTCCACAAAATGACCGATACGCGCTTTAGCCATAACCGGAATGGTTACTGATTTTTTAATTGCGGAAATCATTGAAGGATCGGACATTCTTGCTACGCCGCCATCTTTGCGAATATCAGCGGGCACGCGTTCCAGAGCCATTACTGCCACAGCTCCGGCTTCTTCCGCTATTTTTGCCTGCTTATCATTTGTTACATCCATAATGACGCCGCCTTTGAGCATTTGCGCCAGTTGAACATTTAATTCATATCTTTTAGTATCCACTTTAATTAGCCTCCTGACTTAATTTTCTTATTATAATACTTCACAGATGTGTTGCATAGCAAAAAATGATAACTACCAAAGCATTCTCATTTTTATTTTGTTTTCGTTTAAATATTGCTTGATTTCGGCAATTGTATAGGTGCGGTAATGGACCATAGAAGCAATAAGGGCAGCGTCGGCGCGGCCTCTGGTCAATACTTCCGCCAGATGTTCCGGCTTTCCCGCGCCTCCAGAAGCGATAACAGGAATATGCACATTACCGGAAATAAGCGCCGTTAAACTTAATTCATAGCCGGTTTGTGTGCCGTCGGCATCAATGGAATTTAGGCATATTTCACCGGCGCCAAGACTTTCCGCTTCCTTTGCCCACCAAAGGGCGTCAATACCGGTAAATTTTCTGCCTCCATGAATTACGATTTCATAACCGGAAGGGATTTTTTCGGATACTTCCACCTTTTTAACATCCATCCCCAGCACAACGCACTGGCTGCCGAATGCTTTTGCACCATGGGTGATAATTTGCGGTTCATCCACTGCTGCGGAATTAACACTGATTTTTTCCGCTCCGGCCATAATAACACGCCGCATGTCTTCCAGATTGCGGATACCGCCGCCCACAGAAAAGGGGATGAAAATCGTTTCCGCGACTCGACGCACCACATCAATCATAATATCACGTTTGTCGGACGAGGCCGTGATGTCGTAAAAAACAATTTCATCCGCGCCCTGTTCGTAATATTCCCGCGCGGCTTCCACCGGATCGCCAATATCCACATTACCTTTAAATTTGATGCCCTTGGTGAGTTTTCCGTCGCGCACGTCCAGGCAGGGAATAATTCGTTTGCTAAGCATTGCCCCTCCATGTGCAGAAATTCTTTAATATCTGTAAGCCGGGACGCCCGCTTTTTTCCGGGTGGAACTGCATGGCAATAAGATTTTCTTTAGCCACAACCGAGCAGAAATTCATTCCGTATTCAGTTATTCCTAAAACGGCGGCGTCATCAGAAGGCGCAGGATAATAAGAATGCACAAAATAAAATTCGGCGTCCGGTGAAACATTCGCAAACACCGGATGACTGCGGCGTAACGCAACGTTGTTCCAGCCCATGTGAGGAATCTTTAATGCCTGACCGCCGGAAGTTAATTTATCAGGAAAGCGTTTTGTTGACCCGGCGACCAGGCTAATGCAGTTAGTTTCATTTTCTTCGGAGTAATCAAGAATAATCTGCGTGCCCAGACAAATCCCCAAAAGCGGCTTGCCGGTTTTAATATAGTTTTTTAACCAGACATCGAGCTTTTTTTCACGCAGATAAACCATGGCTTCGCCCGCCGCGCCGACGCCCGGGAAAATGACATGCGATGCCGCCTCGATCTTTTTGACGTCATCGGTGATGACAAAATCCTGCCCGATGTTTTGCAGCGCCCGTGCCACACTCGTGATGTTTCCGGCGTTATAGTTAATTATCGCTATCATTTATTTTCTCTTTGTAAATTTTAGTAAATATGCGTTTAGCAATTTTTATGCTCAATTCACAGCAAATTTTTATCTTTTATATAATATTTGCCTTGATATGAATCCCGACGCTCCAATTCTCTATTAATTGAATTTAACACATCTAGTTTATTCATTGCCCAGTCAGGCGCAAGAAAAATATCACGGTAACCGTCGGCAGTCAGACGCTGAATCACCATTCCCGGTGGCAATAGCTCCAGAACATCGGCTACTAAAGAAACATATTTTTCTTTGTTTATCAAACATATAGTTCCTTTTTTAAACATTTCGCCTATAACAGTTCCTTCCAGAGCAAGCAGGGAATGAATTTTGATGCCGTTAACAGGCAAAGCCGCCAGTGTTTCGGCTGTCGTAAATACATCTTTGTCGTTTTCACCTGGCAAACCGATGATAATGTGCACACAAATGTTCAGGCCGATTCCGGTAAGTCTATTTATAGCATCGGAGAATTGCTGATAATTATGTCCCCTATTGATGAACTTCAAAGTCTTGTCGTGAACAGATTGAAGGCCCAACTCCACCCAAATGTGATATTTTTTCGCGTATTCAGTTAACAATTCTATAACATTGGGGCAGAGGCAATCCGGCCTTGTACCGATGGAAAGACCGATGACATCTTCCTGTGCCAGGGCTTCATCGTAGAGCGTCCGCAATTTCTCAATAGAAGCGTAAGTGTTTGTAAATGTTTGGAAATAAGCGATATATTTCGAGGTATGTGGTTCATAATATTTTTTGCCGAAAGCAATTTGTACTGCAACGGAGGGCAGTTCTCCATTTTGGCGCAACTTCGATCCTCTGCCGTCGCAGTAAATACATCCGCCCGTGGCTACAAATCCATCGCGGTTGGGACAAGTAAATCCCGCGTCAATTGGCAGTTTTCGCACATTACAACCAAACAAATTACGCCAGTAGCTTTTCAAATCATAATATCTTTTGTTGTTTTTCCAAAAATCCGGTTTGTTCAAAGCCGCCTCTTTTTTATGTTGTGTTTTTACGGTCTATGCCGTAAAAAAAAGCAAATTTACCTTGTGTCATTCCGGCCAACGATCCGGAATCAAAAAAACTTTTACTATTGATTTAATACAAGAGCAAGTGTTTGATTTAAGTGATTTGAGGAGCGGGTAATTTGCCTAATAACTTGATAGAGAACTATGATGTCGCGGTAATTGGCGGCGGACATGCCGGGTGTGAAGCGGCCTTGGTTTCTGCGCGGATGGGTTGCCGGACAATTTTATTTAATATAAATCTGGACTCGATAGCGCTGATGTCGTGCAATCCGGCAATCGGGGGTTTAGCTAAAGGACAACTGGTCAAGGAAATTGACGCCCTTGGCGGCGAGATGGGCAAGGTTACCGATAAAACCGCCGTGCATTTTCGCATGCTTAATGCTTCCAAAGGGCCTGCTGTTCATTCTTCCCGGATGCAGTGCGATAAGCAACTTTACCGTCTGACGATGAAAGCGATAGTTGAAAATCAGCAAAATCTCGATATCCGGCAGGCTATGGTTGAAAGCCTCGTAATTGAAAACGGTACGATAAAAGGCGTGCTGGATCAAAGCGGTTATTTTTATGGCGCGAAAAAAGTTATCATTACCACCGGCACCTTCTTAAACGGCCTGGTGCATGTCGGCGCTTCACAAACCCCCTCAGGACGTGCCGGAGAACTTGCTTCTATAGGGCTTGCCAACAATCTCAAACAACTGGGTTTTGATATCGGACGAATGAAAACGGGAACCCCGCCCCGCCTGCGCGCTTCCTCCATAGATTTTTCCCTATTAGAGAGACAGGATAGCGATCCCGAACCTCAGCCCTTTTCTTTTACAACCAGAGCCCTGAGGCCGGAGCGTCTGCCTTCCTATTTTACCGCCACGTCCGCCGAAACACATCGCGTGATTCGTGAAAATATTCAGTTCTCACCGCTTTATTCAGGAGTTATTAAAGGAGTTAGCGCCCGTTACTGTCCTTCGCTGGAAGATAAAGTTATGCGGTTTGGCGAGCGCGAAAGTCATCCGGTAGTGCTGGAGCATGAAGGACTGGACACACAGGAAGTGTATGCCAAAGGCTTAGGCAACTGTCTGCCGCTGGAATTGCAGTATCGGATTGTGCGCAGTGTAAAAGGATTGGAGCAGGCACAAATCATGCGCCCTGCTTATGCTATCGAATATGATTTTGTTCAGCCTACACAACTTAAACCCACACTGGAGACAAAATTAGTCGCAGGCCTGTATCTGGCTGGTCAGATAAATGGCACATCCGGTTATGAAGAAGCGGCGGCGCAGGGTCTGTGGGGCGGCATCAATGCCGCATGCGCCGTGCAGGGCGCACCGGCGTTTATTCTGGATCGCTCCGAGGCCTACATGGCGGTGATGATCGATGATCTCGTCACGCGCGGCGTGGACGAGCCATATCGCATGTTTACATCGCGCGCCGAATATCGTCTCATTTTGCGGGAAGACAATGCCGTCATCCGCTTAATGGGCAAAGGTTGTGAACTGGGGCTGATAGACCAGGCTCAATATCTTGCGCTTCAGGATAAAATAAAAAAGATTGTGCAGGGCATTGAGCATCTCAAAGCTACGCCGGTAAAACCAACAGTGGAAACAAACGAACAATTGGCAAAGCTCCATACTCCGTCTTTAAATAATCACACCACGCTTTACGGACTACTGAAACGCTATGAATTATCTTATGACAATCTGGCCGGATTTCCCGGATGGGAACCGCAAACAGATGCCTTTGTCAAACAGCAGATTGAAATTGAAACCAAGTATGAAGGCTACATCAAGCGACAGTTCGATGCCGTAAAGAAATTAAAGGAACAGGAAAAAAAGAAAATTCCGCCGGACTTTGATTATTCAGCAGTTCCCGGCCTCTCTAACGAGCTTCAGGTCAAACTCACCCGTATAGCTCCCGTCACTATCGGTCAGATGGAGCGCATTCCCGGCATGACCGAAGGCGCAATTTCGGCTGTGTTGATCATGATGAAGAAACAAGAACTCACGGGCGACTCTAAAAAAGAAGAAGGTGAGACTAGATAGATTTGCTTTATTAATTTATTAAATTTCCTTATGTTCTTGATAGTGATCCGATAGGAATGTAGTACCTATAATTCTTCACCCATTTTGTGGACAGTTTTTAATTCATTTGCAAAGTCATCTTGTCTTTTAAATTTGCCGAGCTGTTAAACAGTAAGACCTGATGAATTTAATCAGTTTGTTTGCCCTGAATAAAGAACTCCATATAATTTTAAACAAGTTAAAAACATACTCTTTGCCGTCAATGACTTCAATATCATCATTAAAATTATATGTATGCGTGCAGAAATTGCCCGGATACCAGTCATGATCAATTGTCCGGATTATCTCTTCAAAATATTCATGCTCGTTGAATATCAATACATTATTTAGCGCTATGGAATTTCCATATCTTCCTTCACAGTTTTGACCGGGACGGATTAATTTATCATTTAAATAAAATAAATTGCCTGCCGGTCTGGCAGAGCGTCGGTCTGTAACAACAGGATTCTGAGGATGACTGTGCCATGGACCATGGATGGTGTCCGCAAAAAAAAGGAATAATTCTTTACTTTCCTTCTGAGGTGACCCAATAATATTTGTGAACATCCACAGCTTTCCATTGTGCTCAAAAATAGTAGTATCTACAGCCCTAATGTTATCCATTATTACTGTGTCCAATACCCATTTATCAGGGAAAGCTTCTGCCCTGTAAAGTTCTATGCTTTTGTTTTGACGTGTTTCAGGGATCATATATATATTGCCGTCTCGTTCATAAAGAAAGGGATAGGAGAGATGGTAATCCTTTACTAATGCTCTTTTGGGTTTGCTGTAAGTATTGTCGTCAAATATTTCTATATAACTGATAAGCGCCTTATTGTCATACAGACTGAAATCTTCAAAGAAGACATAGTTCTTTTTATCCCTCTTAATTATAAAAGGATCCGCATAAAAATGATTTCGTGGAGACATAATCTTGATACAATCATTAAAGATAAAACTGCCAATACAGTCTCTCCTTTTGAAAGCTATAAACCACAGCTCATAGAAAAAAAGCTTCTTGCAAACCTTTTTATAAAGCTTTTTCGATTTTTCTTTACCGATTTTTATTTTATTCTTAGCGTCAATAAACATTAAGTTCATTCCCTTAAGGTTTGTATATGTTAATATATAAACCTCCCATGCTAAGCAAGCGACTTTT
>JBEKJX010000036.1:0-16124 GCA_050011015.1 Smithella sp. | reverse complement strand
GCGTAAAAAAGGTTATTCCTGAATGCAAGCGGTTGTTAGACAAGCTACAATAGATGACAAAAATGCAATTTGGGATTTTATTTCGGTTGCATACGGCGATCATGCAAAAGACAAAATTCCCGATCGATGGAACTGGGAATTTTTAGAAAACCCTCTCGTCGATAAGAGCAGAAAAGAAATACCTATTTTTATTGCAATTAAAGACGGCAATATTATCGGTCAAATGGGCGAGATACTGTGCCAAATTAAAATAGGCGAAGAAATGTATAGAATTGGCACCGGGGTTGATCTGATCGTGCATCCGGACTACCGCAGATATGGTATCGCGAAAAAGCTCATCGAAGTAATCAGCGGACATCTTGATCTACGTTACACGATTGTCCGTAGTAAAATCACTACTAAAATTCTGGATACTTATAAACAATTGGGATATCAAAAGTTTAAAACGATACCAGTTTATAGAAGATTTGTGAAACTGGACAGGGTGACAGTATCTCATTTTCTTTCGGTAAATACTGCCAACCATCTTTGGATGAAGAGTATTGTTAAGTTGAGCTGTCGTTTCGGGTTTGATGAAATTGTTTCCGCGGCAGTGAACTTTTTAATAAAAACAAGAGAGCTTCTTGAGCACAAAAAAAAGGGAAACTTTCGATCGGAGATTAAGGAGGTCCAACAGTTCGGTGATGAAATCGATCAGTTGTGGAATGCAATTAGTGACAAATTCAAAATTATCATAAAGAGAGACCGGCAATTTTTAAACTGGAGGTTTTCGAACCACACAAAACTTGATTACCGGAAATTTATCAGTATATGCGATGGTGAAACGAAAGGATATATTGTTATACGTAAACCCGACTCTACTGAACTGAACAGGGGTACCATTGTTGACCTGTTTGCCTCTCCTGACGATAATGAAACTATTGAAAGCCTGATTCATCATGCCATTGATTTTTTCGGCAAAAGCATATTAATGATTGAATGTCCTGCATCGCTGAGAGAATATCAAAGAGCTCTTTCAAAATTCGGCTTTTTAAGGATTGGAAAGACAGAACCGTATTTTTGCTGCAAGGATTCAATACTTAGAAACAAACTTGAAAAATGGGGAAATGATTGGTTTATAACTAAAGCCGATCAGGATTGGGATCAAATACAACCGATATGACCGGGTAAAAAAGAAGCAAATATGTTTTCTTTTTTTGCGGGTTAGGGAGCAAATTATAACGGAACCATTTATCATATTTATTTAACCAATTAACGGAACGGATCAATGCTCGCACAAAACGAAACATTTAAAGTAAAGGTGGCTAATTACATCCTTCCGTATGTGCCGCTTTCTCTGCTTTGCGGCAGAGTCAGGATAAATCCAATTATCGGCTATTATCATCTGGTCAGCGATGAAGATGTGGCCTGTATAAAACACCTTCACCCATACAAAAACGTGGCGCAGTTCAAAGATGATTTGGATTTCATATCAAGAAAATTTGTCCCCTTAAATCTGACCGACTTCCTGGAACACTTGAAAACCGGTCAAGCGCTGCCGGACAATGCTTTCCTTCTGACCTTTGACGACGGATATAGAGAAAGTTATGATATCATCGCGCCGATTCTCATGGAAAAAGGCATCCCGGCTACATTTTTTATCAGCAGCGCTTTTGTGGACAATAAGACAATGTCCCATAACCACAAAGCCAGTTTGATAATAGAACGGTTAAAAACATCGAAAAGTTCCAGCTTGATAAAGAAAACAAAAGAGGTTCTAAAGATGCATGGATATCAATCAACCAACTGCGAAAAATGCATATTAGACATAGAATATCGGCACAGGATAGTGCTGGAGGAAATTGCCGGATCAATATCTATTGACTACCGGGATTACCTGGCTGAGCATAAGCCCTTTCTAACCTCCGGGCAGATAAAGGAAATGGTAAAAAAAGGATTTGCCATTGGTGCGCACAGTATCGATCACCCTTTATATTCAGCTCTCTCGTTAGATCAGCAATTACACCAGACTAATTCCAGCATATCATTTGTCCGGGAGAAATTTGGCCTGAACTATGGCGCATTTGCATTCCCGTATAACGACTATGATATATCAAATGATTTTTTTAACGCAGCACATAAGACCGGACTGGCCGATGTTTTTTTTGGCACGGCAGGCATAATGGCCGACAGAAAAAATAACCGTTTTCAAAGATTCGGCTTGGAATGGAATAATCACCCCGCCGAAAAAATAGTTCCTCTTCAATTAGCCAGAAAGATCTATAAAAATAATTCAGCGCGGCGATTGAAGCCCGCGGGAGTCTCTTTAAACCGGTAATCATCAACTTTACACCTTTCAGATAGTGCTTTCGGCAATAAAATGTCCAAACGTGCTTTTGCGCCGGTTTCATTGAAATACAGCATTAAAGTCATAAATGTGTCTGGACAAAATCTGTATTATAAAATAATAATGAGTCGAACTATTTTAAGATATGGCAATGGCATTGAAGGGAATGTCAGGGGTAAGTGCCCTGTGAAGACGACGTGAAAAGAATACCCAATATATTTCATTTTGTATTCGGTCTTAAGCCGCAGACAGAACCGTTTCATCTGATGCATTATCTCTGCATCGCCACATGTCTTGAAGTCAACAAACCGGAAACCATCATGTTTCATTATCATGACCTGCCCTGGGGGCCATGGTGGAATCTTATAGCGCCCCGCCTTGAGCTTCATAAGATAGAGCCTGATGAATTCATATCCAACTATCAATACTCTGATAAGAGCTTAGATCAATGGCGGTACGCTCATCTGGCGGATATCGCGCGTCTCGAAATCATTATCAGACACGGCGGAATATACGCCGACATTGACACTCTGTTCATCAACAGGCTCCCGGAAAGTTTTTTCCGGGAGAAATTCATCATGGGAAAAGAAAATGTTGACTGGGCTGCTCCCGCCGCAAGAATAGCAGGAGGTTCCCTCTGTAATGCATGGTTCATGGGTGAGCCTGATGCGGATTTTGCCAGACTGTGGCTAAAAATGATATATGAAAATTTTGACGGCTCGTGGAGCGGACACTCCACTTTTCTGCCATACCGGTTAAGCCGGGAGTATCCTGAATTGATCCGTGTGGAACCGGAGAGATCTTTCTTTTTTTATGATGGGGCGCCGGAAGGGCTAAGGAAGATTTTTGAGAGACCGCTTACTGATGTTGAAGGGATTTACAGTATGCATTTATGGAACCATATATGGTGGGACCGTAAAAAAATAGATTCATCCTATTTTCACTCAGGAAGGTTGACGCCTGAATATGTAATGTTTTCGAATTCCGCCTATGCCGCGCTGGCGCGAAGTTTTTTACCGGAAGCGGGATCATACAGCAGGCGGGCTTATGAACTGCAGCGGGTATATGCTTTTATGGAAGATGTAAAGCTCTTTCTTAATAAGTACGGGTATGAAAGAATGCTTAAGTTAATATATCATCTTAAAAATGACGGATACGCACAAACGCTTAAGTTAATATACAATAAACTCTCTGTTAAATTTTGAAGATACTCTTAATTTAATGCCGGCAGAGAAACAGGAAATGTATTATGCGAATACTGGTTGATCCGGAAATATTTTTTGCAGGACGCTGCGGACTGGTCAGATACTACAGTTCAGTATGCCAATCACTTAGCCAAATGGGCTGCACAGTCGACCTCCCGCTTGTTGTTTCAGGCAGTGATTTTATTGACGGGAAACTGCAGGTGTTCAGTAAACTACGGGATATCTGGCCGCCTGTCATTTTCCGCCGGCTGATTGACGCTCTTTCCAAACGCTGGTATTTTTATAAACTGGGCAGGAACGAATACGATGCAATACTTATTACATCCTCATCCTTTGAGGATGACTTCCTGAAGCATGCGGGGGAAACGCCGTTTGTTATGATCGTGCATGATACCATGATCAGCATTTGCGACCCGGCAGGCTTTCTGGATATGCGTGGAAGCAATGCAGATCGTTTGGCTTATCTGGCGCGACGCGCGGCAAAGATCATCTGTGTGTCGGAAAATACCCAAAGAGACCTTTTGAAGCTTTGCGCAATAAATCCAGATAAAATAAAAGTTATTCATTCCGGCAATCTGATTGATTGCGATCCGGTTATGCCGGAGGCGCAGTTGCCTGAAAATTACATATTGTTTGTTGGAGAAAGATCGGGAAGGAAAAACTTCCGTTTTTTCGCCAAGGCAGTGGTCCCGGTGTTAAAATCCCATAAAGATGTTCGACTGGTATGCACAGGAAGGTTCGACAAGTGGGAAACGGACAATCTGGACAGTTTGTCTATATCGGGGCAATGTATTGATATAGACGCCAATGACGGGGAGTTACTTTATCTTTATCAACATGCGCTTTGCATGGTGTACCCGACCTTATACGAAGGATTTGGTCTGCCGGTGCTCGAGGCGATGGTAAACGGTTGTCCTGTCATTACTGCGGATTCAGGTTCAATCAGGGAAGTGGGCGGAGACGCTGTCGAGTATGTTGATCCCTTTGATGCCTCTTCAATTGCCTTAAAAATTGAACGAATAATAGAACAACCGGCCCACAGAAAACATCTGGCTCGACTGGGGATGACACGTGCGCATCTGTTCTCCAGGCAGAGGATGATGCAATCATTGCTTGACGAAGTATCTTCACTTAAAATTGAACATTTGATAAGGTGAGGCATTATAAATAATGACGAAAGAAGACCTGAACCTATATCTTCCTCCCCATTATGACGATGCTATTCTCTCCTGCGGCGGTCCATATTACCAGAACAGAGCCGATCTATTCCGTGAACCACCTATTGAGGATGCGGCTGAATTATGAAAGAACAAGGCATATTCCGGCAGAGGAGAAATCTGATGCGCAGGGGTTTGGATCGCTATCGCTACATGATCCTTGCTGCTCGTACTCAGAGACGGAGATTTCAACTCGAGGATTTGAGACCAGAAGGATACTGCAGTCAATCCGGCCAGGATAAGTGGATCGTCGAGAAGCTGTTCCCCGGCAAGAAGAAAGGGGTCTTTGTCGATGTCGGCGCCTTCGATGGGATCACCTTCAGCAACACCTACATCCTCGAAAAGATGGGATGGAGTGGACTGGCGATTGAACCCATGCCATCAGCCTACGAGAAACTTGTGATGAACAGGCAATGCCTCACAGTCAACGGATGTGTTGCCCCCGCTTCAGGAAGAAGATTCTATCGGGCCATTACGGGATATCTGGAGCAACTCAGCGGGTTAGCCGATGAGTATGACCCAAGACACATGGAGCGCATAACCAGAGAGATAGGCGTTCATGGAGGGAACTACACCGATATAGAGGTCGAGTGCTACAATCTAAACGAACTTCTTGAGAATCATGGTATCCGTCAAGTTGACTACTTGAGCATCGATGTTGAAGGCCTGGAATACAAGATACTGGAAGGCCTGGATTTCAGCCGGGTTCACGTGTCGGTCATAGGTGTTGAAAACAACTTCAGAGACTGGAGAACTCCGGCACTGTTGGAGAAAAAAGGATTCGTTTTTCACTCCATCGTCGGTGATGAGTTTTATCGGAATAGAAGGGACAAATAATGCATTTTATCAGACTCTGTAAAAACGCGCCGGCGAGCTTCAAGGCATTGGACGAAAAGAAAAAAACAATTATCGGGGAAATAATGGAAATTCAATACGATAAAAAATTGGATGCTTATTTCAGAAATGGAAGCCTGGATCGATGCATATTTGATCAAATTCAAAACGCCGATGAATACTTGTTGAAAGAAGAAAATTTTACTTCATCCGATATAGCTTTGGACATTGGCGGGCATATTGGATTTTTTGCCCGTGCCATCCTCAAACGGGGAATAGGCCATGTTTATTTATATGAAATATCACCGCAGAATATTGAATTGTGCAAAAAAAATCTTCAAAAATACTTAAATCAAGTTACAATCAACCACCTGGCAGTCTGGAATAAAACCGGACAGACTCTTTATTTTGATGAATTTCCCAATTGGGGCAATGATGTTAATACAGGAGGATGTGATGTTTTTTCCGGTGGTAAAATCGCTGTTCAAACAATTTCATTCGATCAAATTATAACTGAAATTACAGACCATGGTAAAAAACGAATTAAAATATTGAAAATAGATGCTGAAGGTTCAGAATGGCCCATACTTTTGCAATCACAAACGCTTGATCAGGTGGACATGATCGTCGGCGAATTACATGAATATGGCGGTCAATATGATAATTTATCTCCCGGTTCCGTAGGGCTGCCGGACTATAAAAAACTTACCCGTTTGGAATTTGAAGATTTAATGATTTCACATAAATTCAAATTAAAATTGAATCGCAATCATAGCAGTAGATATATACCATTTAAGGCGACACGGTAGATTAATTGCAAATGTCGGGTGACATTACCATCGCATTTTTTCCCTGGTCAGATAGATCAGGTCTTTAAAATTCTGAGACGCATATTTTTTAAGCACAATCGCCCCCGCATCTATTAGTTTTGCAGTAAGATATTGCGGATAATACCGCCATGTGCGGGATACCGGTGTATAATTATTCCTCCCGTCAATAATTTCGGAAAAACGCTCCAGTATCGCATTATCAGTCAGATAATCAGGAACACGATCATCATGAAAACAGGGCGCGGATATCATGTTGTTGTATAGTTCATCGTTCTGATCAATTTGGATTATTCTCAGGATTGCTTCATCAAAAGTGGCATAATCGTGCAGGTTTATAAAACTTTCCGGATTAAACTCGCTTGCAATTTTCGGATTACCCCAATAAATAGGAATGCTCCTCACAAACATGGGTTCAATTATTTTTTCGGTTGTGTATCCGGGGTATGATGCATTCTCGAAAGACATTGTGAATTTATAGTCCTTAATAAAATCCATTTTATCCGGCACATGTCCTCCGATATTATTGAGATATTTTCCGCCTGAATCAACCTTCTTGTATTTTGATAATTTATAAAAAAACTCCTCACATTTTTTGTCCCTCCGGGCGTTGGACACAACCATATTGCAAAACTTGGTCTTTTGAAAGCGAACTTCATCCGCCTCAGCGCTGCTTAGTTTCCTGTTTGTAATACAACTTAAGTCGCCCAGACCATAAGCGTGTGGATAGTGGGCATAAAGCGGTAATTTGTAATTTTTTCCATCCGGACTGTGTTCATCGAAAGTGAAGGAAAAATCGCATTGATTAAAATCAGGTCTGTGATTTTCTCCTGTCCAGTAAATTTTCAGACACCTGAAGTTAACGTGAGACCGGCCAAAGCCAGTGTAAATCAGAACGTCCGGATTATCGGATAACCGCAGATCATATTTGGCGGATAAAAGATCCCAAAAGTGATTTTTTTCAGGATCAAATCCTTTATAATGGTCAGCAAACTGAATTTTCAAAATATCTTTCACAAAAGCTCATCCCTGATGGTTTTATACACAGCTTGAATCGATACATCAATAATCAACCATTCATTTTTAATTTATAACATAAAAGAAATCATTTTCATATTTCTGTCTTTTGCCGTAATCAACGGCTTACCGAATATGTTTTAGTTGACTCCTGTTACCATCAGAAATAAATTGACTTAAAAGAACATTATTGATTATGTTCAATGCGTGGATCAGACAAAATCTTTTCCAGTTATTTTGTCATTTGGTGGAATATTTTGTCCAACTGATTAAATTGCTGATTAAAATCCGAAGTTATTCAGCATAAAAATATACGGATATTTACAGTGCCTCGATTCACTGGAACCCGAACAATGATAAACTGCCAGAAAGGTTTTTTACCCGTATGAAAATCGCCTGAGCTTCCGGCTGTTGAGGCTGCCTTTTCTATAATTTCCTTCTTATAAACATCCTTTTCAAATCATTAAAAGTATGGTAAAAAATACACGTTGATCAAATGTTGTGCTTACTTGATAAACAATATTATGCTGACAGAGAAAAGCGCTCATCTGTACAATACAGACGGCAATACAGACGGAAGAAATTCGGGAAAGAGGCGCCGTAACGTTGTATATATTATGGCTGCCTTTTGTTTGGGATTTGTCTTCATTATTTATGGTATGGAAAAATACGGAGAAGCACAAAGTATGAAAACATTACGGTCATGCCCCTCAAGCCCGAACTGCGTTTCATCGCAGGCGGACGACAAGCAACATCGCATGGAGCCCGTTCGTTACACGGGATCACGTGAAGAAGCTCAGGAAAAGCTCAGAAAGATCATTAAGACCATGCCGCGTTCACAGATCATAAAGGACGAACCGGGCTATATGGATGTATATTTCCGCTCCCGGATATTCAAATTCGTGGATGAAGCGGAATTCTTGTTCGATGAGCAAAACAACCTCATACACTTTCGATCAGGCGCACATACCGGATACTCCGATTTTGGCGTCAACCGTTCACGTATGCGGTCTATAATAGAGGCATTCAACGCAGGCAAATGATGTCCTGATCAGATAAATCACCATAAAAATCCGCTTATACACACTTGACTCAGTAGAGCGTCATAATTACTATAATTGAAAAACAATTTGTGAAGGGAGCTTAAAATGGAAACATACTATAAACCTGAAGACCTGAACAAATTTCCTCAAATCGGCAAAGATGCCCCTGAACTGGCCGGAAAATTTTTTGATTATTATAATGCGGTATTTGCCGAAGGAGAATTAACCGGAAGGGAAAAAGCGTTGATTGCTCTGGCCGTTGCCCATGCGATCCAGTGTCCCTACTGCATTGACGCTTATACGCAAGCCTGTCTGGGAAAAGGTTCCAATATAACCGAAATGACAGAGGCGGTGCATGTCGCGGCGGCAATTCGCGGGGGCGCAACATTAGCCCACGGAATACAAATGCGCAATGTGGCGGAAAAGTTATCTTTATAGCTTGCTTCAGAAGACCCAAATAACGCAAAACTGTCGGGGAAACATACAGGATAAAAGCATGACAAATGTTGATGAATCTCTGGAACCGTTTGGCCGGATGCTGATAAAGCATGATCTCGCATTATTGCGCGAAGAGACTACCGCACTGCAAATTAATACCGGTTTCTTATGTAATCTGACCTGCAAACATTGCCATCAGGAAGCCGGACCTCACCGTAAAGAGATCATGACCCGGGAAACCATGCGGCAAATCATCGCTTATGCCGGGAAGAATCGTTTCGCTTCCATTGACATAACCGGCGGTGCTCCGGAATTGAATCCTCACATTAGGGACATGATCGCGGGGCTAGCGCCCCTGACTCCCCGGATGATGCTGCGCACCAATTTAACGGCATTGCAGAAAGAGCGATGGGACGGTTTTATTAACTTCTGCAAAGAATACCGGGTGGTCATCATTGCTTCCTTTCCTTCTCTTAATCCCGCGCAGACTGATTCCCAGAGGGGGGAAGGCATTTTTCAACAATTGATCATGTCGTTGAAAAAGTTGAATTCCGCGGGTTATGGAATAGAAGGCTCCGGATTGGAACTTGATCTGGCTGCCAATCCCACCGGAGCTTTTTTACTGGATTCCCAATTGCAGGTGGAAAATAGATTCCATGAAATTCTGTCCGGTAAATGGGGAATCACCTTTAACAAACTTTTCACTTTCAATAATGCCCCTCTGGGGAGGTTTCGCCGCTGGCTGCAATCAACTGACAACATGGAAACATATTTGAAAAAGCTGGAACAACAGTTCAATCCCTGTACCGCTGCTTTTCTCATGTGCCGCAGCATGCTTTCCATCGACTGGCAGGGATATCTTTATGATTGCGACTTTAACCTCGCCGCGGGATTTTACATGAGCGGAAGTAAAATACATGTAACAGAAACAAACAACCTTCCCGCAAACGGCAGCTCTATTGTCGTTGGCGACCACTGCTATGCCTGCACGGCCGGAGCCGGTTTTTCCTGCGGCGGCGCGCTTGCTGACTGAGCTTTGGCGGCGGGAAACAACCTTATAAAAATGACATTTTCATTATGGCCGTCAAATTCTCCATTATAATTCCCGTTTTCCGGGAGACTGCAATAATCAACCGCACAATCGATACTATCATGGCTCTTAATGATCATGATGATCTTGATGATCTTGAGATTATTGTCGTGGATGGCCGTGCTGACGGAGATACCATAAAAGAAATAAAGCATGACGAAGTCATAAAAATTATTTCCCCGAAAGGGCGCGGCAGGCAATTCAATTGCGGGGCTGCGAAAGCCACGGGCGATGTTCTGATTTTCCTGCATGCCGATACAATTCTGCCGGCCACCGCTCTCGATCGTATTTCCGAAGTCATGAAAAATATTTTCTGTATCGGCGGCGCCTTCGATCTGAGCATAGAATCGGATCGTTTCGCCTTCCGGATCATTGAAATAATGGGGTCGTTGCGTTCCCGTTTGACGCGGCTTCCTTACGGTGATCAGGCCATATTCATCCGGACTGATTTTTTCCGTAAAATAGGCGGATTCAAAGAAATTCCTCTCATGGAAGATGTGGAACTGATGCAGCGAATCAAAAAAAACAAGGCGCAAATCATTATTCTCAAAGATCGGGTTTTAACCTCCCCACGGAGGTGGGAAAAGGAAGGCATTATCTTCTGTACACTGCGAAACTGGCTTTTGGCTATTCTCTTTTCTCTGGGGATAAAACCGGAAACTCTGGCGCGGTTTTATAAATAAAACTCGATCAGATTAATTTTTATTGATAGAATCCGGATTCCCGCCTTTGCTGATTTTCTTTTTCGCCTCGCGGATCAATAAAGCCAGGACGGCCCCCGCCAGCAGCAATACGAAAATCAGCGTCCAGGGAATCTTTCCCGAAGATATTCCTCTGACAATGGCATCGGTACCCACGACATACAGAATCGTTCCCGGCAACATACAGAGCCATGACCAGAATACATATGTCCAAAAACTAATTCCGGTCAGGCCGAAACCGTAATTAAGAATATTAAACGGGAAAACAGGCACAAGCCTGGTTATGGCCACAATGATCGTTCCATGTTCCTGTGTCAAACGATCCAGTCGGCGAAATCTTTCATTGGAAGATAACTTGCGTAAAACAAGCTCCCGCGCCAGATAACGGGCAATCAGAAAGGCAAGGCTCGCTCCGATGGTGGAAGCGATGCTGACCAGTATAACTCCCAGAGTCGATCCGAAAAGAGTTGCTCCGGCAATGGTTATTGCCGCCCCCGGCAAAGCCGCGACGACTGCGGCAATGTATAATAAAACAAAAACCAATGGTCCCCAGCGGCCAAGGCCGCCAATCCAGCCGCGCAACAGACCGGGCTTATCTCCCCACCCCATCAGACGAAAAATAATTATTACGGAGGCTAATACGATGACAAATAAAATCAGTTTCCAGAGAATATTCGATTTTCCGCCCGGCGAAGAAGATTCCAAAAAGACTCCTTAATATAAATTTAAAGGCTTCTTAATGTATTTTACCCGTTTCGGGTCAATTCGGCCAACTATTTTTACAGGACCGGTTAAATTTAGCTCACCGGCAGCCGTTTGACAACGAAAAAATAATAGCTAAATTAAGTAACAAATACTTTTTCAGGGGAAGATTTATGAAAAAGATAGTCATGTATATAATTATGTTGAGTTTTTTATTTATCGGCTGTGAAAAGGGCAATACCGGTCAACAGGAGGTAAAAAATAAAATGATAAAATCAAATGAAAATACTGTTGTAGCCACGCTGGCCGGCGGCTGTTTTTGGTGCACCCAATCCGATTTCGAAAAATTAGCGGGAGTGACAAAGGTTATTGCAGGTTATGCCGGGGGAACGGGAGCAAATCCCAATTATGGAAATTATGCCGAAGGCGGTTATATCGAAGCTGTGCAGGTTTATTACGATCCGGAAAAACTTACGTATGAACAATTGTTAAATTACTTTTGGAGACATGTTGATCCTACCGATGCCGGCGGGCAGTTCGCGGATCGGGGACCTCAATACAGAAGCGCGATCTTTTATCATAATGAAGAGCAGTTGAAAATCGCGGAGCAATCCAAAAAGATTCTGCAAGAATCGGGGAAATTAAGTAAACCGGTAGCAACAGAAATTATCAAGTTCACCAATTTTTATCCTGCCGAGGATTATCATCAGGATTATTATAAGAAAAACCCTTTACGCTACAAATATTACAGGCACGGATCAGGTCGCGATCAAACCTTGCATAGATTATGGGGAAATGATACCGGTATGGAACCGCTGGAAAAACAAGCGTATAAGAAACCGGATGATGCGACTCTACGCAAGATGCTCACCAAGCTGCAATACGAAGTAACTCAGGAAGGTGACACCGAGCCTCCTTTCGATAATAAGTATGACCATAATACAAGGGAAGGAATTTATGTGGATATTGTCTCCGGCGAACCATTATTCAGTTCACTGGATAAATTTGATTCCGGCACAGGATGGCCCAGCTTTACAAAACCGCTGGAGCCAGGAAATATTGTCGAGAAGGAACGTCAAGGTATCTTTTCCATGGTAACGGAAGTGCGGAGTAAACATGCCGATTCGCATTTGGGTGACGTTTTCACCGATGGCCCGAAACCTACCGGTTTGCGCTATTGCATGGACTCTGCCGCGTTGAGATTCATCCCCAGGGAAGACCTGGAAAAAGAAGGCTATGGTCAGTATAAATATTTATTTGACAAGAAGTAATATGACTCTCGGGTTGAACGGTTATCATGAACTTAAATATCTTCAACTTTTATCAATGTTAATTGCGCCGTTTGAACCCGGCAGGGAGTATTAGAATTTCGCAGACGTTCAATCAATAGAAAGAAACCCATGATAAAAAACCGGTGCCTGATTATATTTGTTAAATATCCCGAAAAAGGAAAGGTCAAATCGCGGCTGGCCAAACATTTAACGGATAATCTGGCCGTTGGCCTTTACGAAAACTTTGTGCTCGATATCATCGGCGCTATGGAGAACGGCTCCTTCAGGGTAAAAATATATTTTTACCCTGAAGGTAAAGAAAAAGAGATTAAAGTATCCTTTGGAGAAAAATATGAATATGCGGCACAGAAAGGAACGGATCTTGGAGAGAGAATGAAAAACGCTTTCCTGCGGGAGTTCACTGCCGGTTTTGAGCAAGTCGTGTTAATCGGCAGTGACTGCCCTGATTTACCGGCTGATATCATCGAAGAAGCGTTCCGGTTTTTGGAAAACCAAAGCAACGTTGTAATCGGCCCATCCATGGACGGCGGTTATTATCTGATCGGTTTTCAGAAAGATGCCTTTTGCCCGGATATTTTTTCCGGACCCCAATGGGGTAATTCGTCCGTGCTGGAAAAAACAATGAATATTTTACATTCACAGGATAAGCAATTCAGTATATTGCCGGCGTGGAGAGATATCGACACGCATGAGGATTTAACCGGCCTGATCAAAAAAAGCGCGGACACACCATTTGCCCGCTCCAAAACAATGAAGTTCATAAGGGATAATATTTCCATCAAAAGATGATACTTCTTTTGTCAGGGACAATGTAACCCCTAGCAGAAAATGGCAATACATATCCTCCGCCGGCGGAGGTGTCCGCTGCGGCGGACGGAGGTGGATGAAGGATTACGAGCGCCTTTCATTGACAAACATTTTTTGTCTTCCACCCCCTGGCCCCTTCCGGTAAAAGACAACAAGACAAGCCCTTTCTTTCAGGGGGTGCACCCCCTGCCCTTAAGACTGAAGAGAAATTTCAGGACACTCCTGGTGCCGTCACTAAAAAGCTTTTCCGAAAATAGACGTCCGGAGACCCGTTTGGAGATTTCGGAAAGCGTGGGATAGATGTGAACTGCTCCGGCAATAGTGGAAAGTTTAACATTGCCGTTTGCGGCGATAATCCATTCATGAATTAATTCACCGGCACGGGAGCCGATGATCTGGCATCCTAAAATTTTGCCGGAGGAGCCAACCAGCAGCTTGATCTTTCCCCTTCCCTCACCTTCAGCCAGCGCCCGGTCGTTTTCCGCAAACTGCTCTTCCAGGATGCGATATTGCACTCCTTCTTTCACGGCTCTCTTTTCATTCAAACCGATACTTGCGACTTCCGGGTCAGTGTACGTGCACCAGCCGATTTTGTCGTAAGCCGCTTTCCGCGGCAAATGTAATATGGCGTTGGTTAAAGCAAGGCCTGCTTCATAACCGGCAACGTGGGTAAATGGCAGTTGTCCGTTGACATCGCCGCAGGCGTAAATGTGACTGATATTCGTTCTCATTCTCAAATCAGTGGTAATACCGCGCGGTGTATAAATAACACCGGCGGCATCAAGTCCCAAACCGTCGATATTAGGTTTGCGTCCGGCAGCAACCAGTAAAGCATCCGCTTCGATTATAGTGGTCTGTTTTTCTTCCTTGACCGGGGCGCAAGTCAGCCTGATTACAGAATGAACATATTCGACGCTCACCGCTTTGGTTCCGGTGAATATCGCGCAGCCTTCTTCCTCCAGCCGCAGCCTGATAATCGCGGCCATATCTTTATCTTCCGGTCCAAGAATCTGATCCATAAACTCAATGATGGTTACCTTTGACCCCAGCCGGGCAAATGCCTGCGCCAGTTCCAGCCCAATCGGCCCTCCGCCTAAAACAATCAGGCGGGAAGGAAGTTCTCTCTGGTTAAAAACCGTTTCATTCGTCCAGTAAGGAATGTCCGCCAGGCCCTTGACGTCCGGTGATGAAGGAGATGAGCCGGTGGCAATGATCCAGCTTTTTGCCGAGATGTTTTGCCCGTCAACATTAACTTTGTGATCGTCAATAAAGACAGGATTGCCCGTTACAACGCGGGCGCCGAGACCGCAGAATCTTTCCTCGGAATCGTGCCGCTGAATTTTTTCAATCACACTTTTCACACGGTCCATAACAGCGCCAAGATCAACCGGCGGCATATGAACTTCCGGCAGGCCGAATTCTTTTGATCTTCCTATCAGTGAACATACGCCAGCCGTGCGAATTAATGTTTTGGACGGAACGCAGCCGTAATGAAGACAATCGCCGCCCAGGCGAGGTGATTTTTCGATGAGAATTGTTTTTGCGCCAAACTGCGCTCCGCCTGCCGCAGCCGTCAGCCCGGCAGCTCCACCACCGATAATCCCAAGATCATAATCACATTTTGCCATAATTTTCCTCCCCCGTTGCTTCGGATAATTATTCGCCAAATTGCATTATTTTCCCTTTCTAAATTTAATAAATTAAGGGATAAAAATAATTAGATCAGACTGTTCATTTTTTCCATGACATGCGTCAGCTGTTCAGCAATTTATGCAATATGCTGTATTTAAGGTCTACGGCATCTTCGGGGCACATCTCGTGACAGCAGTAACAGCGAATGCATTTCTTCGCATCAATAACCGCGGCCTTTGCCTGTTCGTCTATTGAAATCGCTTTAACGGGACATGCTTCATAACATGCCTTACAGGCAATACAGGTTTTTTTATTGATAACCGGTTTTGCCGTAAAAGCATCCTTGAAAAGAAATTTCGCCATATTCTGAACCAGAGGCAATGGCCCCACACCCAGGCCTTCAAAAATGTTGGCCGGGAATTTGTAGTCCGGAATTTTTATCCCGGAAAGGTTCTCACCTATAATTTCTATATCTTTAATGTATGTCGGACCCATACCTCTTTGTTCCGCGGCCATAAGAACAGGATTGTTTCCCCTGTTTAAGCCCATGATCTCACCCGCGACTGCATCCAGAGCCAGTTGGTTGTTTGACGCAATAAGCAAACCCACTTTTTTCGGCGTGCCCGAATTGGGCCCATTGCCTTCCATGCCCACAACCGCGTCCATAATGTTCAGGCGCGGCGAAACATATTGAGCCAGGTCCAGCAGCATGTCTGCGAAATGAATGGTGTCGTTGAGCTTCGCGTGGTAACCGGGCTTGGTTAAACCCGGAATGACGCCGAAGTTGTTTTTAACCGCCCCGGTCATCCTCATAAACAGATGTGTCTTCATCTTGCACAGATTAAAAACGCCGTCTGAGTCGATAACCGGCGATATAACCTCAAACCGCTTGATCAGTTTTCCTTCCGGATAAGATACTTCACGAAAACTGCAATCGAAATTCAGTTTGCCGCCGGAGGCTTCTGCAGCTTCAAGCATCCCGGTTTCGCGATA
>JBEKJX010000035.1:0-16397 GCA_050011015.1 Smithella sp. | reverse complement strand
CTTGATTTGGCCCAATATCGTGAACTTGCGGCTTTTGCTCAATTCGGTTCCGATCTGGATAAAGCAACTCAGGCACAGCTGGATCGTGGCGTTCGTCTGGTGGAATTGCTCAAACAGCCTCAGTACAAGCCGATGTCTCTTGGACAGGAAATAGTTGTTCTTTTTGCTGGAACAAGAGGATTTATTGACAAATACGATGTGGAAAAAGTCCGTGTCTATGAAGAACAGCTTTTGAGTTTTGTTGAGACCAAACATGCGGACATTTTGAAAGAAATAGAAGATAAGAAAATTATCTCTCCGGAACTGGAAAAGAAGATGAAAGAAGTATTAACTAATTTCGATTCAGTTTTCGTTGCGTGATAAATTAAAACTTTTATGAGTTCAGTATAAATTAAGGTTGAGGAGAAATTCAGGTGGCCTCGCTAAAAGACATAAAAAGAAAAGTCGTTGGTGTTGCAAAGACGAAGCAAATTACGCGCGCCATGAATATGGTTGCCGCGTCAAAATTTAAATCGGCGCAAGTAAGAATGGAGAACTTCCGGCCATATGCAGGAAAGTTCATGGATGTTCTTAATAGCTTGGCATTGCGCGTGGATACCATCTCGCATCCGCTTCTGGCTGTTCGTGACCCGAAAAGAATTCGCGTCATTTGCATGACTTCGGATCGTGGTCTTTGCGGCGGTTTCAATACGAACCTGATCAAGGCAACGGATAGATTTTTAAAGGAAAAATCCTCAGAAGGCAAGGATGTTTCGCTCATCAGTGTTGGCCGCAAAGGCAGAGATTATTACCGGAAAAAGGCAAATATTATTGCGCAAAAGGTTGATCTCTTAAGTAAATTTGATATGACCCTTGCTGTTTCCGTGGCTGATGAAGTCATTAATCCTTTTATCAAGGAAGAATATGATGAGCTTTATCTGATTTACAATCAATTTGTTAATGTGTCCGTGCAAAAGCCGACGGTTGTCAGATTATTTCCATTGCCCTCTATTGGGCAGGACGTTGATGTTGATCCTGATAAACGTCTCGATTATTCCTATGAACCATCAGAAGAAGTTTTATTGCAAAAGCTTTTGCCGATGTATGTT
Organism: Smithella sp.; assembly: GCA_050011015.1. Classification (GTDB taxonomy): domain Bacteria; phylum Desulfobacterota; class Syntrophia; order Syntrophales; family Smithellaceae; genus Smithella. Next base: position 15,309 of record JBEKJX010000035.1, on the reverse strand, counting down.
CACGTCCTGGTTTATCGGGCTCTGCTGGAAACATCGGCAGGCGAGAATGGAGCCCGGATGGCGGCTATGGACAATGCAACAAGCAATTGTGAAGAACTGATTAGCAGTTTGACGCTGAAGATGAACAAAGCGAGACAAGCGGCGATTACAGCGGAGTTGATGGATATCGTCGGCGGTACTGAAGCTTTGGCGAAAGGTTAATTTTTCTGCGGCAATATGCCGCATGTAAAATATATTAATGCGACTATTTGTAAGGAGATAGTTATGAATATCGGAAAGATTGTTCAAGTTATTGGACCTGTTGTTGACGTGGCTTTTGAAGAGGGGAAGCTTCCCAGCATTTTAAACGCTATTTTAATTTCCAACCCTGCGATTAACGACAATGAAGATAACTTGGTTGTCGAAGTAGCGCAGCACTTGGGCGACAACGTTGTCCGCTGCATCGCCATGGATGTTACCGACGGTTTGGTTCGCGGTATGAACTGCAAAGACACGGGAGCGCCGATTACCGTTCCCGTCGGCAAGTCATGTCTTGGCAGAATTCAGAACGTCGTCGGACGTCCCGTGGATGGTCTAGGCCCCATTGAAGCAGAAACTAAAATGCCTATTCATAGACTTTCACCGACCTTCCTCGAGCAGGACACATCGGTGCACGTTCTGGAAACGGGCGTTAAGGTTATTGACTTGTTGGTACCATTCCCACGCGGCGGTAAAATGGGCATGTTCGGTGGAGCAGGCGTCGGCAAGACCGTCGTTATGATGGAAATGATTCATAATATCGCTATGCACCACGGCGGCATTTCCGTGTTCGCCGGCGTTGGTGAAAGAACACGTGAAGGAAATGACCTTTATCGTGAAATGCTGGAATCGGGCGTTATCAAGCAAGCGGCGTTAATTTACGGACAGATGACTGAACCGCCCGGAGCTAGAGCAAGAATTTCTTTGACGGCTCTGGCCAATGCAGAATATTTCCGCGATATCGAAGGTCAGGACGTTCTTTTGTTCGTGGATAACATTTTCCGTTTTACGCAGGCAGGATCTGAAGTTTCCGCTCTGCTGGGACGCATGCCTTCCGCCGTCGGTTACCAGCCAACACTGGCTCAGGACCTTGGTGAATTACAGGAACGCATTACTTCAACCAACAAAGGCTCGATTACAGCCGTTCAATGTGTTTACGTTCCCGCTGATGACTTGACTGACCCCGCGCCCGCAACCACGTTTGCGCATCTTGACGGAACAGTCGTTTTGTCCCGTCCGATCGCGGAACTCGGTATTTATCCGGCGGTGGATCCTCTGGATTCCACATCGCGTATTCTGGACCCGAATGTTATAGGTGAAGAACATTACGCCGTTGCCCGTCATGTTCAGGTAACGCTTCAAAAGTATAAAGATTTGCAGGACATCATTGCCATTCTGGGTATGGACGAACTTTCCGAAGCTGACAAGCTGACCGTCAGCCGGGCAAGAAAGATTCAGAGATTCCTGTCTCAGCCCTTCTTCGTTGCCGCTCAATTTACAGGAACGGAAGGGAAATTTGTATCCGTTCCCGATACCGTGAGAGGATTTAAGGAAATTTTGGAAGGCAAGCACGATGATCTGCCCGAGCAAGCTTTTTACATGGTTGGCGGCATTGAAGAAGCTGTGGAAAAAGCCAAGAAGATTGCCGGTTAATTAATATTGTGTTGGAGAAAAGTAAATGGCAGATGAATTGATGTTGGAAATTGTAACGCCGGAAAAAATGATTTTTTCGGATAAGATAGAAGAGGTTACCGTTCCGGGTGCAGAAGGTGAATTCGGTGTTTTGCGCGGTCATGAGGCGTTTTTAAGCGCTGTCGATATTGGTGAATTGAATTATATCAAAGATGGTAAAAAGACCTATTATTCGGTGAGCATCGGTTACGCGGAAGTTACTTCAAGTAAAGTTACAATATTGATTGAAACAGCTGAAAGATCTGACCATATTGATAAAGACAGAGCTCTCAAAGCGAAGGATAAGGCGGAATCACGTCTGGGACAGATGAGTAAGGAAGATGTCGAATACGAAATAATGCGCGCAGCGTTAACACGGGCAATAGTACGTTTAAGTGTCGCTGAAAAACAATAAGTGAAAGGTGGCTATCAAGCGCTTATTGAAATTCACCATTATTTCTAGTCATCACTGTTTAAAGTTGTTTTAATACTTACGGCGGTTAGAGATTTTTCTTTAACCGCCTTTTTGTTATTTGTCGGTGTAAATATCATTTTCGCTTACTGAATAATAAGTGAGCGAAAAGAGAATTATACATTGGCATGATCATTCCCAGGTTATTACATAGCGTTATCCTCACTTATACATAAGCCTAATTTTACCATAACAGTGATGTTTCCCCTCAAAATATTGAGGTTCCACCAAATATTGAGGCCAGATAAACAGCTTTACGCTCTTTTACTGTTTAGGCCTGCAATCTAAGTGTTTGTTATTATAGGGTGATTACAAGGTCATGATTATTATTGGTTGTTGGCAAGCCATTTGCAATTCATCAGTATAATTTTCTCATCGGGACATTATAATATTTAGATAAATTAGAAAAAAATGATGTCATTAATTCACTTAGTCTTTATTTGGATTGCCGTTAGTTTTGTCTTATGGTCGATGAATAGATTCATGCCTAGATAGTCAATCATAAAGACAATATTGAATATGATGGAGCTTATTGACGTGATTGTTTGACTCTGAAGTCTCTTGGGAGTGATAGAAAAAATATAAACGATCCTTATCGAGAAGTAAAGGATAGTTATAATTAAGAACAGTGCCAAGTATTTTCAGTCTTTTAATGATTTTTATTTTCAGGGTTATCTACTTTTTGAATTTAACGGTAGTTTTAGGGAATGAAAAGGAGGTAATTATGAGGAAAATATTTTTTGTCGGCGTGGCACTAGCCGCCTTGATGACAATTTTATCTTCCGAATCTATTGTTGCTGCCGATAATACTGGTTTTTATATCGGTGTTTCCGGCGGTTATGTTATTCCCCAGACGATGACGATTTCTGATCCGAATAATGGCACCGCCTATTCGAACTCAATATTGGAGAATGGTTTCCTCGTCGGCATCACGGCTGGTTGGATCACTCCTTTTACTCAAAGAATTATGACTTTGGAAATGGAATACAATTACATTTTTCGAACTGACTTCGATAACGATAAAGCAGTATATTTGTCCGGGAAGGGATATGGGACGCAGGATGGGTCCATTAGAATAAATGCCCTTCTCCTTAATCTCAAGGCTCGTTATCCAAAAGGTAGATTCCATCCTTATGCGGGATTTGGATTAGGTTATGCGTACTCTCAGGTTGGCGATCTGACAGAAAGAGAATACAATGGATCAGTTATGGACATTGTTCCTGGTGAATCAGGAGGAGCATTCTGCTGGCAGATTCTGACCGGTCTGGACTTTGATATAACTACAAACTTTAGCGCAGGTATAGGATACAAATACTTCGCTACCAAACCGACCATTGGCAGTGCGAGCACCTCAGGAATATATGCTGATATTGACTATAGAACAAGTATTATCACTTTAGGACTAACATTTGCTTTTTAGAGATTGATTTAGTAGTTGAATTCGGCAGTGAGCGCATTCCCCTTTGCTTAGCTTTGGAGTTTTACTCGCGAATACAGAATTCAGCAGCAAACGCACTCCTGTAGCGCACTACAGAATAAGTGAGCGAATATATAACCATAATATTCCTTAAGAATCGAAGCCTCTCCGCGGTTTATCGCGTAGAGCTTCAATAGATTAGATTTATGAAAATTTGCACAAACGAATTTTATTTCCGCGGCGGTTAGAGATTTTTCGTTAACCGCCATTTTTATTTGTTTCCCCTCAAAATATTGAGGTTCCACCAAATATTGAGGCCAGTTAAACAGCTTTACGCTCTTTCACTGTTTTTGCCTGAAATTTAAGTGTTTGTTATTATAGGCTTATCCCAAGGTTATGATTATTATTGGTTGTTGGCAAGCCATTTGCAATTACTACAGCAATCTTTCTCATCTGGACATCATAATTCAGATCTAAATTTGGCAGGGCTATAATTGAAGATAGCGGCAAATGTTTTCTCAATGTTTCTAGCTTGAATGTTATTTTTTAATTAACATAAGTGTTTTAAGGAGATTGAGAGGCTTTTATGAAAAAAATATTTTTATTTGTATTTGTTGCATGGCTGATGTTCGCTAATGTTACTATGGCCGACAGTATTGCCGGTAAGCTTGGTATAACGGTAGGTGGCGGGGTAAATTATACTTTTGACAGTGAATTTACAAGTGCGGCTATCGCGGGTTGGAGTAATGAAGACACAATTAGAGCCGGTTTAGGATGGATTGCAGGAGGTAGTTTGATGTATGGCATTACCGATAATATAGCTGTTGACTTTGATGTAATTTACGGGCAAGTCGACATAAAAGCGACCCCTGCCGGACAACTTTTACAGACAGTCGGAACAGTTAAAGATGTCGATCTTGCTCTAGGCGCTCAATGGCGCTTTATGCCTAAAAAAGCTTTTGTTCCTTATATTGGAGCAGGCTTTGATATTATGATGAATAAATTTAGTTTTGATGATGCCCACAGCGATGGTGCAAATATGCAGGCTGATAATTCTTATGGCTGTCATCTGAGCATTGGCGCAGACTATTTCTTCACTTCCAACATCGCTTTAAATGCTGAAGTTAGAGGCTTATATGGCACACAAACTGATGTAAACAGACAATATCCAGGTCAGCATGATGTTGTTGCAGTAGAATATAATCCCACCAGCTTTTCCGGTTTTATAGGGGTTAGGTTTTTCTTCCCTTTAAAGAAAAAGGTTGATGCACAATAACATAAATCCCGATTATGCTTTGCTGAAAAATTTGTTCATATCAGATCAGTGCATGCGGCGCTTAGAGATTTTTTACGGATGGAATCAGCACTTCCCTGAAAGCCAATCGGGATCACATGACCTGGGATTAAAAAATATTTTCCAGGACAAGTTTTTCTTCGAGCCCTTTATTGGCTTCATGTAATTTTTCCGGTGCGGAATAAACAGCCACCGCCGCTGATTTTGCTGCTTTTGAAAAATAATCAACCAATGTATTTTTTAATTTCTGCGGTGTTGCCGACAGAATATCGTTTCTGAATTTTTGGCGCATATTGTCATTAATTCCGGCAAAGCTGCGCATTAGAGCGAGATAGCCGCGACCTGCCGGATCTGATGGTTTATCAACCATGCCGATTGTGCTGATGATTGCCTTTTCCATCTCGCCCGCAGAAATTTCATTCCGGGAGTAGAAAGCTTGCGCGTCTTTGAATATTTGCAGCGTTTCCACAATGTGCGGGTCGCGATAGGAAAGAAAAGAAAACAATCCCAGCGATTGATCAAAAGAGGACATGCCCCCATAAGCGCCTCCCTGTACGCGGATATGCTTGTAAAGATAATTGTTGGATAGTTCTTTTGCTGAAATCATCAACAAAGCGGAAGCCGGATCAGTATAAGCAGGCGCTTTCAGAACATAGGCGACATAAGATACTTGCGCCGGGATGGAGATACCGGCAAGCACTGAAGATAACAACGGTTTTGCTTCTGCCTTAGCCGTTGATGAGGCTGGCAGTCTATTCAAAAGTACTGAGATATTTTCTTTTGCGATTTTCAATCCTTTAGTTTCAGCGGTTAAATTAATGACAAGATTATCTTTATTAAACAAAATTTTTCGTAAAGATTCCAGTTTCTCGCGAAAATCTTGTTTTGTCCGGCCAAAATTATTGGCGACATTTTGGACAAATTTAAATTGTGTGCGTCCATGCCATTGTTCATCACGATAAGCGGGTACCGTAAGCGCGGCGCCTGCCGCCATTTTGGCAAAGATGTGGCCGGAAGGAACGATCGCTGATTGCAGATTGTTCTTTCTTTCAGATATCAAATCCCGCATTCGCGCATCCGCGCTTAAATCACCGGCGCAAATAATTTCGCTTAAAATATTTATCGCATCAGGTAAATTGCGATAAAGTGCATTAAAAGAAATAATGACCTTCTGCCAGTTTGTGCTGGCATCTGCGGAGAATCCTGTGGTGAGATCATAACCTAAACCACCTATTTTGAGGGCTATGCGCTTGGCCATTTCTTCATAAGTTAAACCAGCGGCTCCCATTCCTGTCATAATTTTACCCATAAGCGGCAGATAAGGCTGAAGTTCTTCCGGCACATGCGCGGCATCAAAGGCCAAATCCACGTAGGCAATACCGTTGGTAAAGATTTCATGTTCGAAAGCCGGTACTCCTCTGATTAGAGAATCTTGCGTGGGAATAGTATCTATCGATCGCGGAATATCATCGAGTTTTAGTTTTGGTATGGTTGCTGCTGCCTGGGGAGAATCCTGCTCCGCTTGAAACTTCTTCAACTCTGTGGCTTGAGCGTTTATTTGCGCCAATTTACTTTCCGGCAGCGATGATTTAAGTTCGGCCATTTTTTTTCTATAAGTTTCCTCTTTCTTGTCGTTGAAATCGGCATCGGGTTCCATGATTGCAAGGACGCGATGGGGATTATCAACGAACCATTGCTTTGTTATTTTCTGGAAAATTTGAGGATCGGCTGTCCAACGCTCTCGAATATTTTCAATGGCTCGTGGAAAATCCAAGCCGATTAACGGATCGCCATCATAGAGCCATGTTTGAAACACGTTGCCCATTAAATGAATGCCATAAGGGTAAGAACCGCGAACAATTTCTTTGCCGTGAAATTCGACCTGATGCAGTACCCCTTCTATCAGTACATTGTCAAAACCCTTGACCACAATATCCCGCAATGTGTCAAAAATAATCTGTTCAATCTTTTGCACATCCGAACTTTGCGAATTCCTTAAACCAACGCAAAACATTAATTGCTTCAAATCAGCTTCAATACCGCTCACCGGTGTCAGGTCCTCCCCTAGGCCGGAATCAATCAACGCTTTGCGCAAGGGACTGGCAGCGCTGCCCACAAGCAGGGCTGCGACGATTTCCAGAATAAGAGAGGTTTCATAATCTGTGTTATCGGACATCATCCAGGCGATGTTTACCATCGTTTTGTGCTGGAGAGATTCATCTTTTCCTATGGGATATGTGCTCTGGATAACGCGGGGCGCTCTAAATCTCTCCTGGCTTTTTATTGATGAGTTTACTTCCACGCGCTCAAAACCGGAAAGCATTTCGGAAAGAAAGGCGAGATGCTCAGATGTGATGATGTCACCGAAAATAAAAAACCGTGCGTTGGTCGGCGAATAATAAGTGCGATGAAATTCCCGAAACTGTTCATACGTGAGCGTGGGAATAACATCGGGATCGCCGCCGGAGTCAAAAGCATAAACGCTGTCGGGATAGATATTTTCCTGCAGGACTTTGTAGATCAGGGAATCAGAAGAAGAATACGCCCCTTTCATTTCATTGTAAACTATGCCGGAAATAATCAAATCGCCGGATAAATCATCCGGAGAAGAAAATTCAAGGTGATGACCTTCCTGAAGAAAAGTTTCCTTAAGCATGCGCGGATGCAGCACCAGATCGGTATAAACACGGGCAAGGTTGAAAAAATCCGTTTTTATCTGACTGGCCACCGGATAAATCGTTTTATCCGGATAAGTAAAGGCATTGATAAAAGTCTGCAGGGTTGAACGCATTAATTCCTTGAAAACGTCTTTAAGCGGATATTTTTCGGAGCCCGCCAACACGGAATGTTCCAGGATATGCGGCAGTCCCGTTGAATCAGACGGCGGAGTGCGGAAACCAATCGCGTATAAATTTTCACGGTCAAATGAGTGCAGGTGCAATACTTTTGCGCCGGTTTTTTTATGCTCGATTTCGTAAGCAGTAACCCTGATTTCGGGAAATGCTTTTACGCGAGAAACTTTAAATCCATATAATTCTTCGCCTTCCCGCAGTGTTGGTTGTGGGAAATTTGATTGATCGGACATTCAACAATACTCCTTATACTGTTTAATTCTATTAAATTAATACTTCTTTAACGCTAAACAGCGAATTTACAACCGCCCAGATTAAAACCAGAACCGTTAGCAGGATACAGGCATAGGCCAGAAGTTTGATTGCGGCGCTTTCCTGTTTATTATCGTTATAGCCCATCAGGAAGGCCAGGCCTATTCCTGATAGAAGTCCGCCGCCGTGTGCCCAGTTATTTATCCCGCTGAATATGAGTCCGAAAACTACTAACCCTACAACCCACCCCATTGCTTGTTTATATATGGCTTCTCCGTAAGAGTCACCGCGGCTTTTGCCATAATAGATAATGGCGCCGATTAATCCGCAAATGCTGGCGGAAGCTCCGATGGTAAAAGTAACACCAAACAAAACGGAAGCCGCAAACCCGAATATTCCGGTAATAATATATAGATTGATAAAGCGATGAAAGCCGAATTCTTTTAAAACGAAAGGGCCGAGCTGGTATAGCGCCATCATGTTGAAGGCAATATGGAGTATTCCACCGTGCAAAAAGGAGGCGGTAATTAAGGTCCAGAAACGATGATATCCTATAACAGGGACGGCGCCGGTTGCTCCTAATGAAAAAAGACTGTTCATTGATGGCGAGAATAAGTTGAAAGGACTGCCACCGGCAAAAATGCCTTCCGGATCTAAAAGCAGTGACAGAACATAAAAAACGATGTTAACATAAATAATTGTTCTGACCGGATCGGAACCTAAAAAAATCTTTCGAACAATACCTGCGGCATTATGCAAGCCCGGGCGAATGAGTCCGCAATAGGGGCAAACAGGTTCGTCCACACTGATTAATTTGCGGCAATTGGGGCATAGAATGGATTTTCTTCCTGAAGACATTTTTATTCCTTAAGTATTATATTTCAAAATGGCGAATATAATATTCAACATTGATACATTTCATTATACTAAGTTGTATGGAAGCTGTCGTCTGCTAGGCGTCAGTTCCCGGTAAGGTAAAGTCTGTTTATATTGCGCTCCTTTTCAGTTGCGCCTCCGGTCAAAGGATAACGCGGCAGCCAGGAGAAGGCTCCGCAGTCGTATCACTGATACGTCGAGGAAACCGATGACGCAGCCAACAAAGTTAGCCAAACAATTCGACTTGGTATTAACAACATTATCCGAAGTTGTAAATAAAAAAATACCTTTACGAATTGACTGCCGCTTCGGCTATATGTTATCTACATAAAAGGAGAATTGTTTTGCAGCTCAAAGATCGCGTGATAATAAAAATTGAGTCAGTGGCTTTCGGCGGGGAGGGTGTTGGCCGTATTGATAATTTTGTTGTTTTTGTTCCATTTTCTGCTCCGGGCGATGAATTGGAAATTGAAATAATTCAAAAGAAAAAAAAATTTGTTCGTGGCAGAATATTGAAAATAATTCAACAATCTCCATTGCGGATAAAACCTTTGTGCCGTTATTATGAAAAATGTGGCGGTTGTTGCTATCAGCATCTGGATTATGAATATCAGCTGACCATTAAAAAAAAGCAAACAGAAGAAGCTTTCTGGAAAATAGGTAAAATTGCAAATCCTCCTGTTTTAGAAACAATAGCTTCGCCCAAAGTTTATAATTATCGGGGGAAGGCTCAATATCACGCGGAAATCATATCGGACAGATGGGAAATTGGTTTTTTAGATATTTCCGGCGGCAAAATTGTGGATATCGAAAATTGCGATATAATGGAACAAACAATTAATGAAAAATTGCGCGTTCTACGGGAAAAAAGAAATTTGCGACATTACAAGGATGCGCAACTGATAATATGGTCAGATTGTCTGGCTGATCAGTCCAGCAAGAAAGAATCAATTAACAGGATAGTGAAAGAAAAAAATTTTCTGGTGCCCCGCGATGGATTTTTTCAGGCCAATTTATATCTGACGGATAAATTGGTAGATGAAGTTTGCCGTCTGGTCGCGGATTATAAAATAAATACCCTGATTGATGCCTATTGCGGGAGCGGACTTTTTTCTGTTTTCCTTTCATCTTATGCTCATAATGTTACAGGTATAGAGATAAGTGAAAAAGCTGTAAAACATGCGCAAATAAATGCCGGGAATCTGGGTGTCAAAAACGCAAATTTTATTCACGGAGATATTGAAAAAGTTTTACAGGAAAGATTTCTACAGCAGGAAGATAAAATTGATTTGATGGTTCTTGACCCTCCCCGTGCAGGTTGTGAAAAAGCAGTCTTAAAAGCGATTGAAGATTTAAAACCCAATAAGATCATATATATTTCCTGCAATCCGGCCACACAGGCGCGGGACGTTAAATATTTAAATGAATGTGGTTATGATCTTAAGAGTCTCCAGCCCGTGGATATGTTTCCGCAAACAGGTCATGTTGAAGTCATCGGGTTTATGGCATTAAAATGAAGAATTAATGCTAATTTCAGGGGGAAAATTAATCTTATATGTGGTAATAATACTTATAGATTTAAATCAAAAAAATTGTTATTTCTAAAAACACATTATATAAAAAACATAAGAAAACATAAGGAGAGGGAAAAATGGCATCAAAGAGTAAAAATGTGAGGATTGAGCAACTCCGGATATTTGAAAAAAAACTGGCCATGCGATTGCAGCAATTAGATCAAAAAGGGATCCGCAAAGAAAAAGCTCAAAATGATCCTCTTGTTAAAAGCCTGAAATCAAAAATCAGAGAGACCAATGTGAGGATTGCGGCATTGGAAAAATTAGTCCAGCGCACTCAGGATTTGGCGCAAGCTAAAGCGCAAAAGCTGGCCGAATCAGCGAATAAAGAGGAAAAATCGGAATCAGTGCCGGAAGCAAAACAGGCGGAGGCGAAACCAAAAAAGAAGGCAGTTGCGGCTGATAAAGAACCAAAGAAACAACCTGCTGCCAAAGATGAAGCGCCTGCCAAGGAACCCCAAAAACAATCGGTTGCAACGGAAGAAGCGGCACCGAAAAAAACCAGGAAACAACCTGCTGATGCGGACAAAACAGCGCCCAAGAAAAAAGCAACCAAGAAAAAAGAAGAATAAAATTCAGATCATTATAAATAAAAGAGGGCAAATATTTTCCAAATTGCCCTCTTTTATTTATAAAAACATACTCCATAATTTAATTCTAAAATTTAATAATATTTCCTTGAATTCGGCAGCGAGCGCAAACACCTTCGCTTAGCTTTGGGGTTTTGCTCGTGAATATAGAATTCAGCAGCGAACGCATTCCTGAAGCGTGCTACAGAATAAGTGAGCGAATATATAATTATAATATTCCTTAAGAATCGAAGCCTCTTTGCGGTTTGTCGCGGAGAGCTTCAATATTTTGGTAATCAAATGAAATTGTTACAGATTTAAAATGCCATGCCGCAAAATCGACAAAAACAAAAATCTGAGGCATTGTAAATACCTCAGATCATTGAGTAAGATATTGGCGTCCCCACGGGGAGTCGAACCCCGGTTACAGCCGTGAAAGGGCCGTGTCCTAGGCCTCTAGACGATAGGGACGTCCTAAAGCCTTTTTATACAGGTTGCGCCTTATATATTGTTAAAATTATAATGTCAAGCATTGATCAAAAAATAAGTCATAAAAAATAACTCTAATATCAACAGTATTGTTGATATTAGATAATTGGAAAGAATCAGAGAAACATTTAAGCAGTCAACGAAAAATAGAAAATTTGTATCAGGAATGTTTTATTTCCATGATGCTTGTCATGGGCTGGCATAATATTGCGAAATAATTCACTATTTATTCTGTGTCGAATCAGCAGACGCTTCCATCCGGCATGGAATCTTTAAGTGTTTTTGCAGATGCTGATTGGCGCCATTTTTAAAAAATATTGCACAATCAGCTATCTGCTAATTAGAATTACATGAATTGCTTGATTTCAAAGAACTACTTTACCATATTATGGTTTTACGTATCCGGCTTTAATAGCGTCCTCAACTAACTTATTATATTTAGATGTTTTGCCGGCTTCGATATACTTGGGATTTTTCAAGACTTTCATCATTCTTTTTAAAGATTTAAGAGGATTGGTCTTGATCATCGGATTCGCAATGAAGTGAGGCAATCCTTCGCCAAGATCCGGATCTATCATAAAAGTTATACGTGTGTGATCACGGTCAATCCAATCAAGAGAGATTACCGAACTGAATGAAGGCATTCTGATATATCCTTTGCCTGAGTCGTAATTCATTTCCCTGGTTAGATCACTGAAAATAATATTCTGACTCTTTTGGTAATCGATCGTCACATGGCTTTTCATAACCATATCTCTATCTGTTCTCAAAGGAATATGCTGACGGAGCCAGAATATGAAAACATCATTCGCGTCATCTACTACTTTTAACATTTTTGTTTCTTTGCAATCTTCCATCCATTCAGGATAATTGGCTATATCTCTTAGAACCACGCCGATTGTTTCCATTCTGGCGGGGACAATACAAGAGGCTTTGGCAGCGATATAGCCTTTGCCGGCTACCGGACTGGTATATACCTGGCAATCATTTTCAGTATCAACTAACTTCCATTGATACTTGTCTACTTGGGCAAAACTGGTTGTGGCAGCAATAAAAAGCATCAGTGCTATAGTAATTATAAAATTCCTTTTAGACATAAAACCCTCCCGTTGATTTTATTTTAAGATACTCTTTTTTTGATTTGTTCGGTATTTGGATCCTGATTTTATTTGCAGACGTATTGCATGGAGAAAATAATTTGTCAAGAAATATAGAGAACTGGTTGAACCACAAAGTCAGTTGTGGTATAAAAAAGAACACATTTATTTTACGCATTGCAAGTTGATTCCCTAAATATAAGAAACAAGGAGGTCCATGCGCGATGTCAGAAGAAAACCATAAGAAAGAACATGATGAAAAACATCTGGAAAAGTTGACCATTAAGGAATTACGGGAGATTGCTGCTGATATTCCCCATGAAAAGGCGATCCACGAAATGAAGAAAGAGGAACTCATTTCCTTCATCAAAGAAGCGCGGGGAATCAAGGACGAAACGCCAGCTAAGAAAAAGAAACATATAGGCAAGATCAAGATGACCAAACCCGAACTCAAGGCAAAAATCCGTGAACTCAAAGCATTGAGATTGGAGGCACTGGTATCTAAGGAAAGCGAAAAATCATTAAGACTCCGGCATCAGATCAGTCAACTGAAGAAAAAATCAAGACGCATTGCCGCTTTCTGAACCACGGAATCGGTGGAAACGCATAGATGAAATGTCTCCGGCGCCTACGCCGCTTTAGATTACTTTTCCCCCGCTGATATATGCGTCTTCAAAGCATTCAGCCCGTTCCATATATATTCTTCGCCAGCAAATACTTTGATATCTTTGGCTGAGTACCTGATGACACACGTGGGTGTGCGGTTAATTTTATTTTCTTTAATTATGGTTAAAAGTATTGGGAAAATTGATTTCTCATCCAGTGGTTTCAAAGATATTTTTTGTTCATTCAGATAAGCCGCCAGAGCGCTTTCCGTCTCGATTTTTTTAACCTGTGCCGCTTCAAAAAGTGTTTTGCGGATGTGCAGAATGCTATTCGCGTCAGAATTGGCATTTGCCGCGTAAAGGTAATATTTAGCGTAAAGGGGCGTGGGAGTATGAATAGGCACATCAACAAAAGTTATTTTCACCTTGCCGGTAGCCAGCAATTCCTTCAATAGAGGTTCCGCTTTTTTATCAATGCTGAAGCACGGCGGGCAGAAATAGTCGGCAAACAAAGTAATCTCGTAAGAACCCCTGCCGATCGAAGGAATACCATTGGTAATCTCCTGCCCGAAGGCCGGCGTGACAGAACCGGTAAGAGTCAATAAAATGGTTAAATATCCTAACAAGCTAAAAATCAACAACGGCAACTTGTGAATCCTGAACATAGGAAAATCGGCCTCCCCCAGAAAATAGAGCCACATCCTGCCGCGTTTTTCACGCCAGGCGGATGGTACTTCATAATTAATGATAAACGATAAAATCACCATTACTGAAAATGCCAGACAGAAAGGACAATATACATTGTTCTGTATCTGGAAAGCATATAAATGCACTTCAACGCCCAGACCTGCGGCCAGCATCGCCCGCACAAACGATGAAAGCCTAAGGAGGGCAAAGATAATTATGGCCAGCATATAAACAATGCCGACCCATTTGAGATTAATCCCCCATATATCTCCTTTGAGATAAGCGCATGCCGTATCGCAATAGTCGTAATATATCATCAATAAGATACCGGTAAGCGACAAAGCAATAGTGATAATGTTGCGATATTTTTTTATGGTCGTTATGAATGGCATCTTCGTCGCCTCTCTTGCCGCCAAGATATCATAATTAATTAAACTAAAATATTATATCTTATCCTTGGGAGAATTTCTTCTTAAATTTTAGCACTGCGTTAACAATATAATGAATACCGGCGCTTCAATAAACGTGCCGATTTTTTTTCTGACAATATAGACAAATAACTATAAATCTCAACTAATATTTTCGCCTTCTATGGAATTTTTCAATGGGGTTAATTTCGTAAAATTTCCTGCAGCCCCTTTTTAGTGAAGAGAAAAATCGCTCATTCAGGTATTGTTATACATAGTAACTTGGATAATATCATTGACGGCCATTGAATTTTTAATGTATCATAGCTGAGAAATCAGCGGAAAATAATATGGCTAAGATATTAATCGTTTATCATTCGCAGACGGGAAACACAAAGAAGATGGCCGATGCCGTGGCGCAGGGGGCACGCGAGATTGAGGGCGTGGACGTGGTTTTGAAAAAAGCGACAGACGCCACATTGGACGATTTATTGACCGCCGACGGTTTGGCCGTAGGCACGCCGGAGAATTTCGGCTATATGTCCGGAATGCTTAAAGACTTTTTTGACCGGACGTATTACAAAGCCCATGAAAAGGTTTTTCGCAAACCTTTTGTCGTTTTTATCAGCGCGGGAAATGACGGAACCGGAGCGCTCAGAGCAATTGAGCGCATTGCTTCAGGCTACAAATTCAAGACCGTTTACCAGCCGGTTATCGCCAAAGGTGCGATTACGGAAGAAATTCTCAATCAATGCCATGAACTGGGAGCCACAATAGCCGGCGGATGCCAGATGGGCATCTATTAGTTTCTTCCTTTATTTCCCATAACCAGCATTGTGTCCCCGGAATATCCATGTTAATTAAAATTTTGCGTCCGCCAAAGATCGGGGCAAAAACAATTCATGTGATTATTATAATAACTGACAAAGGATTTAAAGATTACCCATGATAATATGCCTCGCACCGGTTCAGGGGACAACGGACAGGATTTATCGCAACCTGTTCCCTGTTTATTTTAAAGGAGTTGAT
>JBEKJX010000034.1:0-16496 GCA_050011015.1 Smithella sp. | reverse complement strand
AATCATCTTTTTGAACTTCATACAGGAACACTTGATGAGAGGTTGTTACAGTATTCCAGAATATGAAAGCTCTAACACGCCCAATAAGCTGATTGCAAAGCTCCGGCTGATTTTACTTTGCATTTTTCTTCCTGCAATAAACACCGTAAACACATCAAGATTATCTTGACATGTAATCAGGAATTCTTATATTCTTTGCCAATAAAAGCATATTCTTATCAAAAAAAGGATGGTTTCCGACATGAGAAAGATACTATTCTTTGTTCTTGCACAGTTGCTGCTTCTTGCAATGGCAAGTGTTGTTTGCCTTGCCAACATCAATGAAGATTTGTTTAATGCCGCCCGGCGATTGGGTCCACGCGGACATATACCTGACTGACGAAGAGTTCAACCGGTATGTGAAGATAATGGATGAAGCGCCTTATTAAGCACATTGCTGTATGAAGAAATCCGGACAAATCCGGGGACACCATGAACCTAGTTTTTTGCGGTGATAATCCGGGGAAGGATAAAAACCAGTATGGTGTCCTCGGCTTTTTATCATTTTTAATGTGAGAAGTTAATGACAGTTTAGATGCATTTATTTGACAGATGACTTCTTAATCATATGCACAATTGTTCCATATCTCAAGAACAGGTAAACAGTGAAATTGCAAAACGGTAAATCTGGGTTGACCAAAACGAATTCGCAATCAGGTCTTAATGAACGTATTTCATCGAATTTGGTACAGGCATTGCCAATCCGCCAACCCCTCGGGTTGAAGGATCGGCTCCTTATCATCGCTCTGATTGCAGCGGTGTTCCTGAGCTATTACCCCGCCTGGCATGGAGGGTTCCTCTGGGATGACAACGGCTTTGTGACCCGCTCCGAACTGCGTTCCTGGTACGGACTTTTCCGTATATGGTTCGACCTTAAGGCCACGGAGGGATATTACCCCCTGTTGCACAGCGCCTTTTGGATTCAATACTGGCTTTGGGGCGATGCCACTCTCGGCTATCATCTGGTTAACATCATGCTGCACGCGATGTCTGCCGTGATGGTGGCACTTATTCTGCGGCGACTGGCGATTCCTGGCGCTTTCCTTGCAGCGGCCATCTTTGCCCTGCACCCTGTTCACGTAGAATCGGTGGCGTGGATTTCGGAACTTAAGAACACCCTTTCGGCTGTTTTCTACCTTGGATCGGTAATGGTCTACCTGCGTTTTGACGAGCAACGGCGAATGCTGCCGTATCTTTGGTCATTGTTGCTATTTTTGCTGGCCATGCTGAGCAAGCCGGTCACGGTAACTCTGCCCGGGGCACTACTGGTGATATTTTGGTGGCAACGTGGACGCTTGTCATGGGTGAAGGACGTCCTGCCGTTGCTGCCGTTCTTTCTGCTTGCTGCGGTATTTGGGATTGATACAATCTGGACACAAAATCTTCTGGCGGGAGGATCTCCGGAGTTTAACATTCCCGCTTGGGGGCGGGTTCTGATTGCGGGGAAAGCGATCTGTTTCTACCTCGGCAAATTATTTTGGCCATCACCGTTGATTTTCATATATCCTCGCTGGGAGACAAGCCAGGTGGCAGCATGGCAGTATATGTTCCCTGTGGCGGCTTTCGCGCTCCTGGTAACGCTTTGGATGTTGAGGCGGCACTGGCGCGGGCCACTGGCGGGGTTACTGTTTTTCGTTGGAACGTTATTTCCGGTGCTGGGTTTTTTCAACGTAGTTACTTTCGTCTACTCGTTTGTGGCTGACCATTATCAGTACCTTGCGAGCCTTGGAATCATTATCCTGTTTGCCGCCGGTATAGCAACGTTGTTGAAACGTCTGCGGTTTAGGGTCAGGCTGGCCGGCTATGCCATCTGCCTGTTGCTGCTCGTAACGCTTGCGGCTTTGACATGGCGGCAGAGCCGGATGTATACTGATATCATTACGCTCTACCAGACTACCCTCTCCAATAATCCCCAATGCCTGATGGCCCACAATAACTTGGGAATTGCTCTTGACGACAGCGGGCGGGCAAGCGAAGCCATCTCTCAGTTTCAGTATGCCCTGCTCATCAAGCCCGATTCTGCGGAATTTCACAACAACTTGGGAATTGCTCTTAACGACAGCGGGCGGATAGGCGAAGCCATCTCTCAGTTTCGGTATGCCCTGCTCATCAAGCCCGATTCTGCGGAGTTTCACAACAATCTCGGTGTGGCGCTTGCTAATGATAAACAAATCGAAAAGGCCATCGCTCAGTTTCGGTATGCCCTGCTCATCAAGCCCGGTTCTGCGGAGTTTCACAACAATCTCGGTGTGGCGCTTATCGAACTTGGAAAGATCAATGAAGCCGTCACTCATTTTGAGAAGGCTCTGCAAATTCAGCCTGACTTAACCGATACACTCCAGACTCTCGAACCTATCCGTAGAAAAGAAGCTGAGTTTCACAACAATCTCGGTTTGGCGCTTATCAAACTTGGAAAGATCAACGAAGCCGTCACTCATTTTGAGAAGGCTCTGCAAATTCAGCCTGACTTAGCCGCTGCACGTCGGGCTCTCGAAACTATCCGTAGCAAAGAAGCTGAGAACAGCAAAGTAAAAAAATAACCTTGAGAAGAAAGGTTATAAACTTACATAAAATAGAGCAACCAATTCCATAGAAAAACATGTTTAAAATGGTTATCATTTTTTCTTACAATAATTCAATAATGAACAATAGTAGGCACACTCAACAAGCAATGCCCCCTGAAATGCATCGGCGGTGTATTTCCCTCTTTCAAAAATAATGAACAGAAATAAAACTTAATTGGATGTTTCGTCAAGCTTTCAGCTTGAAATAATCAAAAAATCGCTGAATTTCAACCTAACTTATGGTAAGAGTTTTATCATGAAGATGATGGTTAAATTATTGAAAATTATTATTGTAAATATCCTTGTATTTATGGGGATTTTAATCTTCATTAATCTGGCAGCTATCTCGATATATCAATTAACTAATTCGAGAATTTTTTCTCACATAAATAAATCCAAAATGGAACCAGTATGGATGTTGCCTAATTACAAAAATATGGGATGGGCTCGTACTCATTTTAAAGAATATTTTGAATTAAAAAGTGAATTCAGGTCGTATATCGGCTGGAGAAGCCTTCCTTATAAGGGACAAACTATAAACATTGATGAAAAAGGAATCCGGATTACTCCTCAGTCCGAATTTGCTACGGAAAAATCTCCTCTTGTGGTTTTTTTGGGTGGTTCTTCTATGTGGGGCTATGGCGCCGATGACGCGAATACAATTCCGGCGCTTTTTGCAAAAAATGCAAAGGGACGTTATCGAACAATGAACCTGGGCGAATCAGATTATAATGCATTTCAAGGATATTTGTTTTTAAAACTGCAAATAATCGATGGATTAAAACCTGATGTAGTTGTGTCCTATGATGGAATAAACGACGCAATAGTTTTAATGCATGGATTAAGACCTTTTAGTCATGACAAAGAAGACAAGATTATTGCGGCGTTGAAAGGGATGGACACAGAACAGAGGAAAGCATTGTCCTTCGACCACTTTTTTCTGGAGCCGATAAAATCTCTTATTTCATATTATAAAAGTAAATATAGTGATTCAAAGAATAATGCCGATTTCATTCCTGATGCACTTGTAGAACAAACGGCGAAGGCTTTATTGGAAGGTTGGTTATCCACCAGAGATCTGGCACAGCAGAATGGAGCTTATTTTGTTGCGGTATTGCAGCCAAACCCCGCAATGGGCAAGCCTTATCTGAAACATTTAAAGTTGGATGAGGCTGCTCTCACCGATTATAAAATATTTTATTTAGCTGTTTTAAAATTACTCCAAACACCTGAATATCAAAAACTACGCAATAATGTTCTTGTTCTTACCGACGCTTTTGATTCTGAAGAGTATATTTACATAGACCATTGCCATGTTTCTCCAAACGGCAATAAAATTATTGCTGAAAAAATTTATAATCATATAAACAATTTTATTTATAACAAGAAGAAACCGTTGTACCTACCCCCTTGAAAATATACTTTTAACATATTGATATTATTTCACTTACAATACAGACACCAACATGAATATCTTCATTCTTCTTTGTGATAGAATGCTGTCATGTATGTTTCGAAAAATCCGGAAATCCGGGTATATATACTCACGCTCCAGTTCTTCTTGTGGACATCCATGCCCACGTAAATGTGTTGACCTTAAAAATCAAGTTTGTTACTCTTCTCTATGGCAAGCCTCCTTTAGGTATTTATGTTTTGGTAAACTAAATATAGCATGACTAAGTTGAGACCCCTGTATTTTTTTAACATAAGGTCTAGATTACAATTAAAATTGTTTTATTATGATTTAGAAAGAGAAAGACTTAACATTAATGATAATTAATGTTTTTTCCTTCTGTTAAATCGTTGACATAAATACTTAAATGGCTTTAACCTTGGCTAAAATAACGCGTTTTCAAAAAAATATCTTCGATCTTTTATGTCTTTAAAATCAACATTCAGGGCGCTTCAGTACAAAAATTATCGTTTATTTTTCATAGGCCAGGGGCTGTCTTTAATAGGCACATGGATGCAGCGTATTGCGACATCCTGGCTGGTATACCGGCTGACCAATTCGGTTGTTTTACTCGGGATAACCGGATTCGCGGGTCAAATCCCAACATTTTTTCTTTCGCCCTTCGGCGGAATAATAGCCGACAGATGGAACCGGAAGAATATTCTTCTGGTTACTCAGATTCTGGCCCTGCTTCAGGCTCTTCTTCTGGCTGTTTTGGTTTTGACAAACGCAATAAACGTGTACTTGATAATCATTTTAAATGTCTGCCTCGGCGTAATCAACGCTTTCGATATTACCGCGCGGCAGTCTTTTGTCGTGGAGATGATTGAAGACAAAAAAGATCTCGGCAACGCGATCGCCTTGAATTCATCCATGGTAAACGGAGCCCGCTTAGTGGGACCGTCCATTACAGGAATCCTGATAGCCTTTGCGGGAGAAGGCGTCTGTTTTCTGATCAACGCTCTAAGTTATGTGGTCATAATAGTCGCCCTGCTGGCGATGAAAATCGTCCCCAGGGAAAAGATTCTGAAAAAGACAAATGTAATTTCCGATTTCAGGGAAGGATTTGTCTATGTCTGTAAATCCGTGCCGATGAGATCAACGATTGTTTTACTGGCGCTGGTCAGCCTGATGGGAGTGCCTTATCAGGTATTGATGCCTGTGTTCGCGAAACAGATCCTGGGAGGAGGCCCTCATACTTTCGGATTTCTAATGGGAGCGACGGGCCTTGGCGCTTTAACAGGCGCAATGTATCTCGCTTCCAGAAAAAATGTTCATAAGATATGGAAAATGATACCGGTCTCCGCGGTTGTATTCGGAATCGGGCTGATAACTTTTTCCCTGTCGAAAAATCTCTGGATTTCTTTAGCGCTTCTTTTAATCGTGGGCTGGGGAATGATGGTTCAGATGGCCTCAAGCAATACATTGCTTCAGGTTCTGGTCGATGATGATAAAAGAGGCCGTATCATGGCATTTTACGCGATGGCCTTTATGGGAATGGTTCCCTTCGGAAGTTTGATTGCCGGCAGTCTCGGCAAAATAATAGGTGTGCGCGGCACTGTCTTTCTGGGCGGCGTACTTTGCATTTTAGGCGCCTTTTATTTTTCCGGAGACATCCATTCGGCAAGGGACATTATGACCACAGGAGGAAAAAAGATAACCCCGATAATGGAAGAAGGCATTGAATCTTCGAAGGAAGTCTCCGATTCTTTGTAAGATAAATGCTGTTTTTGTTAACCTTCAATTTTATGTATTTCTTCAGATTGCGGATTCGCAGACGAACCCGGCAAGCGTTACTGCCTCTAAGTCTCAATATTATTTTTTTAAATTTTATGTTAGATTACATCTGCAATCGCTAAAAATCTGCAGGATAAAATATGGCAACTATTGCCGGAGAGGTCACTCCACCTTGTGACACATCACTGCCCGAGCCAGGAGGTCTGCTATGAAAAGTATTTTCCCCACAGTGTATAAAGACTATCACCCCGTAAAGGAATTGAACTTCCAGTTTAATCGCTTTGCTATTGGAATACGTGATGAAGATGTTATGGCTATAGCGCCCAGGATTAAGGATTATGCCGACTGGAAAAGGGAAACTTTGAAGATAGCGGCCGTGGCTGAAAAAGAAGGCCGGTTTATGAACGCGGCCTGCTATTATCGTCTCGCCGAATTTTTCATGGATCCTCATGATCCCGATAAAAATAAAGCGTATGACAAATTTACCGGATTAACGAACGATATCTTCAGTAATGAAAAGATCGAAAAATTTTCCATACCGTATGAAAATACTTATCTGCCCGCGGCCTCGATAAAAAGCGACCGTAAAAAGGGAGTCGTCCTGATACACGGCGGTTTCGACTCGTTTATCGAAGAACTGTATCTTATGATGCTCTATTTTCAATCCAATGGTTATGATGTTATCGCATTTGAAGGGCCGGGTCAGGGCGCCGCGCTGAAAAAATATGGAATACCCATGACCCATGAGTGGGAGAAACCTGTGAAGGCGGTAATTGATTTTTTCAAACTGTCCGATGTCACCCTGATAGGCCTTTCACTGGGCGGATACCTCGCGCTGAGATCCGCCGCGTATGACAGCAGAATTTCGAGGGTGGTCGCCTTTGATGTGATGTATGACTTTATTGAATGTTTCCTGAACAGAAAAGGGCCTGCCGGGAGGTACGCGTTGAAACTTCTTCTCGCCCTCAGGGCGGCTTTTGTCCTCAATACCGCCGTGTCATTGATAATGAAAACGGATTTACTTGCCGAATGGGGAATAAAACAGGGAATGTATGTGATGGGAGTGAATAGCCCGTACAAATTGTTTAAAAAATATGAACATTTTACAACAAAAGATATTTCCGGATTAATTAAGCAGGATGTGCTTGTGCTTGCCGGAGCCGAGGACCATTATGTTTCTCTCGACCAGTTCTATGCGCAGTTGAAGATACTGGTCAACGCTAAATCTGTCACGGGAAGGATATTCACCAGGATGGAGAACGCGCAGAACCATTGCCAGGTGGGCAATCTGGAGATCGCGCTTGATACTATCCTCAGTTGGATTGAGCTGTGCAAACAGAAAAATGTTGCCGCCCGCACTTAGGTAATCAGGCAAGAGCGCCCGATAAAATTATAAGATTTTCTATTTGCAACTTCCTTCTGCCATTTTTTCTATTTAATCGTTTTAATGAACCGCTCTGCATAAGAAAAAACTTAAGCAATTCGGGCAATAATTCTATCTTGACAGTTCATACTCCAGGAAGTACTTTAAAGTATGACTTTCTCGCAACGTGTTAATCTGATCAGGAACTTGACCCTTATATAAAAAAAGGAGGATTTATGATGGAACAAAAACCATGGCATGTGCATTATGACTACAATGTACCCACAACCATCCGCTATCCCCGAATTCCCGCTCAGTCTATTTTTCAACTCTCTGTGGGGTCTTTTCCTGATAAAGCATGTATTAATTTTTACGGCACGGTATATACCTTCTGGCAGGTCAGGGAGATGATGCTTCGTATGACAAACGCCCTGGGTAAGCTCGGAATTAAGAAGGGCGACCGGATCGGCATTCATCTTCCCAACTGCCCTCAGTTTGTCATCTCCTACCTTGCCACCTTATCCCTTGGCGCCATTGTGGTGAATGTGAATCCGCTTTACACCCCGGGCGAACTCAAGCACATTATAGATATCACAGGCATGGAGACCATCATAACCTTCGACATGGTGCTGCAAAACGTCCGGCCTGTGTTGAAAGAAACCACCTTGAAGAGAATCGTCGTAACAAAGGTAACGGACTACATTGCCGGCATGGGTGTCAGCACGGCTAAAAGTCTTGATCTGAACAAGGATGAAGGATGGTATCATTTCTCCGAACTCATCGACGGAACAACCGAAACGCGTCTCCCCCGCTTTGAGTTCAGCCCCGGCGACCCTGCCATGATACAGTTCACAGGCGGCACCACCGGAATACCCAAAGGCGCTTTATTGACACACAGCAATATCGTCGCGGGAACCTTCGCGGCCGCGTTATGGGGCAATCCCACAATCTCTTTGGTTCCTCATGAGAAGCGAACTATCCTGAGCATTCTGCCCTATTTTCATGTGTATGGTAATATCGTGGCCATGAACTGGTCTTTCTTCAGCGGCGCCACCCAGATACTGATACCGCGCTTTGACATCAATGAAGTCATGGGCATTATAGGAAATTTCGATTCAATCACTTTTTTCCCCGCTGTACCGACGATGATCAGCGCAATCATCAACCATCCCAAGGCTGAAGAGCTGAACCTGGCAAAACGTTTAGGTTTGCTCAACTCCGGCGCCGCACCGATGGCGACAGAGCTTATAGAAAAGGTGAAAGATATGGGCATCTATTTCGGTGAAGGTTTCGGCATGAGTGAATCCACTTCTCTGGGTATTTCCAATCCTATCCTGGGCTTGAAGAAGACCGGCAGTATTGGCATTCCATTCCCGGACAATGATGTAAGGCTGGTGGATGTGGAAACAGGCAAAGAAGATGTTCAACAGGGTAAGCCCGGTGAGATAATCATGAAGGGTCCGCTGATTATGAAGGAATACTGGAACAACCCCGAAGAAACGGCAGGTCAGCTTGTGGATGGCTGGCTGCATACAGGCGATATCGCTATCAGGGATGAGGACGGGTATATCTTTATAGTTGACCGTAAAAAGGACATGATTATTGCCGGCGGATTCAATATTTACCCGCGGGAAATCGACGAGGTTCTTTATCAGCATCCCAAGATTGCAGAGGCGGCCTCATTGGGCGTACCTGATGAGTATCGCGGGGAGACGGTAAAAGCATGCATCGTGTTAAAATCAGGCGAGTCGGCTACTGAAAAGGAGATTATCGAATTCTGCAAGACCAGGCTCACGGCTTACAAAGTGCCCAAGATTATTGAATTCAGAGATTCTTTGCCTAAATCAGCCGTCGGGAAAATCCTGCGCAAAGTACTAAAACAGGAAGAATTGGATAAACGCAAGAAATCATAGTTTCAACATAAACCATAAAGGAGCGGGAAAGTTCCGCGTGAACTTCCCGTTCCTTTCTTAGCATTGCAGAATTCAGTTCAGTAGGCGAACGAATATTAAATAATTTAACACAAAAATAATTCATCATTGACATTATCAGTATGTTATGTATAAAGAATTAACAGAATGACTATTCATTCTGTTAATAAATTATGAAAAATTTAAATAAACGTGACGACATACTTCAGGCTGCTCTGGAGCTTATCGCGGAACATGGATTTCACGAAGCCCCGATGTCCTTGATCGCCGCGAAAGCCGGCGTGGGTTCGGGAACAATATACATTTATTTCAAGAGCAAGGATGACCTTATTAACGAAGTTAACCGGATGCTGGAAAAGAAGGTATTAACGGTTGTAGAAAAAGATTACTCTTCCGGCAAAGATACCAGGGAAAGATTTTTTCATCTCTGCAAGACCGTTGTCACATATTTCATAAACAATCCTGTCCATTTCCGTTTCATGGAGCAATATTTCAATTCCCCTTACGGAGAATCATTTCAAAGAGAAAGGATTTTTGGAAAAAACGAAGAGTTCGACATATTCCGTAATCTTATTGAACAGGGAATTAAAGAAAAAATGATTAAAGATTTGCCTGTTTTTATGCATTTTGCGTTAGCTTTTGGTCCCGTAATTATTCTCGTTCGAGACCATATTTTCGGTCTGGTGAATCTTGATGATGTCCTGATCAATCAGGCCATCGAAGCATTCTGGGATGCCATCAAAAGGCAGAGCTCAGATTAATGACAGTCGAAATATTCTTTGGGAGGCAGTAAGTGATGGCCGAGGCAAATAATAATAATTCCAACAGAAAAAAAATGCTCGTTGGTTCCATTATAATCATAGTAATCTGCGCCGTGGCATGGGTTTTCTACTCCTGGTACATGCGGACTTACATCAGTACGGACGATGCCTATATTACAGGGCGCATTCATCTGGTTGCCCCCAAAATATTCGGCACGGCTGCTTCCGTATATGTAAATGACAATCAATATGTAAAAGCCGGAGATCTTCTGCTGGAAATCAAGCCGGAGGATTATGAAGTCCGGGTGCGGCAGGCATCCTCGGCTCTGGATGAAGAGAAATCACAGCATGCAGATGCGTTTAATCAGATTGATCAATCGGAGAAAATGTCCATAGAAGCAAAAGCCAGGGTTGCAGCGGCTCATGCCGCCATTGAAGCTGAAAAAGCGAATCTGCTGAAAGCGGAGACGGATTTGCATCGTGCGGATAAGCTGCTGAAAGCGCAGGCCGTTTCGCAGGAATTTTACGATCAGGCAAAAACATACTACGATATGTCCCGCGCCAGGATGAAAACCGCCCAGGAAGGCTTGAATCAGGCGCTTGCATATTCCGACGTTCAGGTTGTGTCCGTGAAGAGGGCTCAATCGGCTCTGGAGACCAAGACATCCGTGGTTAGACAGAAAGAAGCCGCGCTGCAGGAAGCAAAACTCAGCATGAGTTACACCAAAATTTATGCTCCCGCTGATGGTTATGTCACCAAAAAATCCGTCGAGGCGGGTGATCAGCTCAGCCCCGGTCAGCCTGTCATGGCGGTTGTTCCCCTGGATGATTTATGGATATTAGCCAATTACAAGGAAACGCAGCTGACAAGAGTAAGGCCAGGTCAGAGGGTTCGCATAAAAGTGGATACCTATCCGGGGCGCACGTTTGAAGGAAAGGTGGAAAGCATCATGGCAGGAACAGGTTCTGTTCTTTCCATGTTCCCGCCTGAGAACGCGACGGGCAGTTTTGTAAAAGTTGTTCAGCGTATTCCCGTAAAGATCGTTTTAAGCGATAAGATCGATCCCAGGCATCCGCTGCGGGCGGGAATGTCCGTCGTGACAACCATTATTATAAAATAATCAGGTATCATGAAGGAAACCACCGTAAATAAATGGCTGATCGTCCTGACGGTCATGCTTCCCACTTTTATTGAGATCATGGACACATCGGTTGTCAATGTCACCCTTGATCATATCCGGGGAACAATGTCGGCGGGGATTGATGAGTCCGCATGGGCGATTACCTCCTATATCGTATCCAACGCTATCGTTATGCCGATGAGCGACTGGCTGAGCCGAATGTTTGGCCGCAAGCGGTATCTGATGTTTTCAGTCGGGCTGTTTACCGCGAGTTCTGTGTTGTGCGGACTTTCCTGGAGTCTGAGTTCATTAATATTCTTTCGCGTTTTGCAGGGGATAGGCGGAGGGGCGCTGGTGCCGCTTTCGCAGGCCATACTGTTTGAAACATTTTCCGAAGAAGAGCGCGGCGTGGCTATGGGGGCATTTGGTCTGGGAACAACTGTCGCGCCGTCGCTGGGACTTCCCCTGGGCGGCTGGATCGCCGATAACTGGTCATGGCGCTGGATATTTTATATCAATCTGCCCATAGGAATTATTTCCCTCTTCATGATCATGGCGAACCTCAAGGATCCGCACTATATGAAACACGAAAGACCGAAGATAGATATCCTCGGTCTTTCCCTCCTGATCATTGGCCTGGCGGCTTTGCAGATTGTTCTGGACAAGGGACAGCGTGAAGACTGGTTCTCCTCTAACTTTATTCTCATATTGAGCATTATAACCGTTGTTGCGCTGGTTTTCCTTATTTTCGCGGAGCTTTCCTCGGACAGCCCCATCATCGACTTGAAAGTCTTCAGGAACATCTCCTTCAGCTCGGGTACGATAGTTACCTTTGTTGTCTTCTTTTCAATGATGTCTATCTTTGTTCTCACACCGGTTTATGTCCAGAGTCTGTTAGGGTATACCGCAACTCTTGCCGGAGTGGTCATGATGCCGCAGGGCTTATGCATGATGGTGTCCCTTGGTTTGGCCGGATTGTTGGGCTCGAAAATAAATCAAAAAGCCGTTCTCGTCACAGGAATTATCCTTATCTCCTGTTCAGCAGGCTTAATGGCCCAGTTCAACACAATGACCGATTTTCGTACAGTCACGTATACTTTATGCCTGCTGGGGCTAAGCGCGGGACTTATTTTTGTGCCCCTGTCGATACTCAGCTTTACAGGCATCAGCAATAGCAAAATGGGCAATGCTACCGCGCTCTGGAATCTTTTAAGAAACATCGGGGGCAGTGTGGGAATCGCCATCGTAATGACACTGATCGCGCGAGGGGCGCAGATTCATCAGAACTACCTCATGGATCACATGACACCCCTTGATAAAGGCTATCGCCTGACGCTGGAGCGACTGACACCTTTGCTGCATATCAGGGGTTATGCAGGAGGCGCGGAAGGAACCATTTATGGACAACTCGTCAGACAGGCCACGATGCTGTCATTTGTCGATGTGTATTATTTACTGATGTTCATGATGCTCGCCGTCATACCTCTTGCCATCTTTATGAAAACAGGGAATGGGAATGGAAACGGACGGAAGCCCTCCCTCCATTGATCACGTTATCATATAATTTGCCCGTTGCCCTGCCCTTTTCTTTCGACTGGTCATCCTCAAATATTTGATGATGACCGTGTGCTTTACTTGCAGGCACAACCGGCAATTCCGGCAATTTGATGCTCCTGGAATATTACATGCGATTTTTTATTGAAAACTTTTTGTACTCCTTGTTTTTAAAAATTTTAATTTTATGTTAGATTACGATCAGCAATGGTTGGAAATCCCGACTATTTCCTTTGTACGGGGACTCAAGATACTAAAATCTATTGATCTTTAAAAGGGGAATAAGATGAAAGTCACGGAACTTGGAGTCAAGAAATTAAGAGCCAGCGAAAAAGGAGTGAAACTCACCAATCAGGAAATTATTAAATTCGCTTATGTCACAAAAGAAATCATCCGTTATGTGTGGGGGAAAAAACTATCCAATGCTCAGGCAAATTGTTATGTGGAATGCTTTTATAAAATTCAAGAACTTATGGAGATAGTCGATAAAAAATACATGGACAGGCATAAAGAACTTTGCGAATTTTTTCGCGGGGGAAAAAGACTGATAACCGGCAAGGACCGGCTGCGTTGGGAGGTTTATGAATGCGGGAACAATTAAGAGGAGCGCTTATTCGTGGAAATAAAGATTTCCGAAAAACTGACATGCCCTTCCTGCACGGCCAGAGATAAATTCAATCACCCGTTATTAATAGAATCCGGACAAGCCGCCGGACTCTATTGTTCAAGCTGCAGGAAAGCATATCCAATCAACGACGGCATTATTGATTTCGTCGGCAAAAAATCCATGGATATCAGCATTTCACAGCGGACAATGGAATTCAAACCGATAGTTGCCGCATATGAACGATTCTGGCGGCCGCTGGTAACGAAGCCGTTTTCCGGTCTTTCCTGGGAGATGGAGACTGTTATGCGCCTGTTGAACCTTATGCCTCATCATGAGTTGCTTGATATCGCCTGCGGCACCGGAAACTTTACCAGACTCTTTTTAAATTCTATCCGCAATGGTTCCGTCACCGGCATTGATCTTTCCGTGCCGATGCTCAAAAACGCGGCGACGTCGCTCGGCATAAATCATCGCACCGGCCTCACATTATTGCGCGTCGATGTTACCAAATGGCCGTTTGCGCCCGATTGCTTTGATCGAATTCATTGTGCCGGAGCTCTGCATCTTTTTCCGGAAATTCAATCGGTATTTCAATCCATAGCGCGTTCATTGAAGCCCGGCGGTATCTTCGTGGGCGCAACCTACATAAAAAGCGCGGGCACAGTAAAAGGCATTATACAAAAATGGATCTCTTTCCGATCAGGATTTCACTGGTTTGAACCGGAAGAATTGTTCGAACTCTCGCATCGCGCAGGCTTTGTTGAATGGGAACAGCATATCAATAAACAGGGAATAATTTTTCGGGTGAAAAAACCGGATTAAACCGGGTTACCCTCCGGCATTAAAAAAGGAATCAAAAAGGTGTGTGCATTAATGATGAAAAAATATTGTCCGGTTATTGTAATGTTGATTATGACCGTAACAGGCTGCATGTTGGGCGTCAAAGTTGGCAATGGCGGCAGTTCATTTTATCCGCGCTTTGCCTATGTGACAAACTACAAAGATAATACTGTTTCAGTTTTTGCGGTTAATGCAACCACGGGCCGCCTGACGATGATATCGACAGTTGCGGCGGGAACGTCGCCAGTGTCCATCACGGCCGATCCTTCGGGCAAGTACGCCTATGTGGCAAACAACGAC
This sequence comes from Smithella sp., assembly GCA_050011015.1. Lineage (GTDB taxonomy): Bacteria > Desulfobacterota > Syntrophia > Syntrophales > Smithellaceae > Smithella. Next base: position 2,226 of record JBEKJX010000034.1, on the reverse strand, counting down.
GGCGGTAATATTTCGCAATATACTATCGGGACTGCCGGAGAGCTCACAGCCATGAGCACACCAACGATTACGGCTGGAATATTGCCTGTGTCCGTAACAGTCGATCCCTCGGGCAAATACGCCTATGTGGCCAATGTCAGCAGTAGAAATGTTTCGCAATATACGATCGGGACTACCGGAGCGCTCACAGCCATGAGTACACCGACAGTTTCGGAGGCGCGTGGACCCGTGTTTGTCGCTGTCGATCCCACGGGCAAGTACGCCTATGTGGCCAGTGTCGGCGGCGGTTACGTTTCGCAATATACGATCGGAACTACGGGAGCGCTCTCAGCCATGGCCACACCAACGATTGCGGCAGGAAAATATCCTATATCCATCACAATCGATCCTTCGGGCAAGTACGCCTATGTAGCCAATACCGGCAGCGGTAATATTTCGCAATATACGATCGGGACGAACGGAGCGCTCTCGCCCATGAGTCCTGCGACGGTTGGGGCGGAATCAGAACCCTGCTCCATAGCAGTCGAGCCCTCGGGCAAATACGCCTATGTGGCAAATGGCCGCAGCAACAATGTTTCGCAATATACGATCGGGACGAATGGAGCGCTCTCGCCCATGAGCCCTGCGACCGTTACGGCCGAATCACAACCTTACTCCATTACAGTCGATCCCTCGGGTAAGTACGTTTACGTGACAAACGCCGTCAGTAATACCGTCTCGCAATATACGATCGGGACGAACGGAGCCCTCTCGCCCATGAGCCCTGCGACGGTTACGGCGGGAACGTATCCTGCGTCCATCATAATTGTGGGAAGCTACCGATAGCAGGCATCCGGCCAATCAACAGATAATTGTACAATGAGATATTAAAGCTCTTTGCGGTAAAAAGGGGTGAACTTTAACTTTTAATGTTGCAGATAAAGAAATGTTCTACGTTCTACGTTCTACATTCTATGTTCAATGTTCCAAATTGAACGTAAAACTTAAGACTGTTTTTCTTTTCACCCTTCACTATTCACTTTGTCCACGATGTCCTGGCACTCAACACTTAATACTTAAAACTTAATTACTTAAAACTGTTTTTTATTTTATATTGACAATGGTGTTGAAATATATAGAATAACGCCGAAAAAAATAATCTCCCGTGAAGTAATTAAGAAGCATTATTCTGAAAAAACAAAAGTGATTTCCATATTTTGGAAAGAGAATTACATCTAATAACAAGATGAGCATACCCCAAGTTTATTAAAATCATTTTAAACCTTAATCAGCGCCGGATCATGCATTGATCAAGGTAAATTACAAAATTGTTTTTTGAAAGGCGAAAAAGATGAAAAAAAGAAATGCACAATGCCCCGGCAGATTAAAATATCTTGCCGGTAAAAGGATTCTTCCTGAACCCATCTCATCAAAAACGGATATCGTAAAATTAATTGACAATATGGATGCCTACAATGGCGGCAGATTAAGAGCGGCTTGTCATCTGCTGAAAGAAAAATATTCCGCAAGTGATGTCACGGTGGGCATGAGTCTGGCCGGGGCGCTGACTCCGGCAGGGCTGGGGCCTTCGGCTGTCATCCCGCTGATGAATCATGGCTTTGTGGACTGGCTGACCGCGACCGGCGCAAACATGTATCACGATCTGCATTTTGCCTTCAACCTGCCGATGCATCGGGGCTCCCATCTTGTCGATGATGTTGATTTGCGGGATAAGGGAGTGACCAGAATCTACGATATCCTGTTCGATTACGAAGATGTTCTGATGGAAACAGACCGCCGATTCAGGAAAATACTTCTCCGGCCGGAGTTTCAGAAAGAAATGGGAACCCGTGAATTCTATTACCACCTAGGAAAGGTAATGAATGAATATGAGCATAAGAACAAACTGGGTGAAGTAAGTATTCTCGCGGCCGCCTACCGGAACGGGATTCCCGTTTTCACATCCTCTCCCGGTGATTCCACCATCGGCATGAATATAGCCGGCATGGAGCTTTTAGCCCACAGCGCCGGACTGCAGAATAACTTCAAACTGAAAATCAATCCGAGCATCGATGTCAATGATTCTACCGCCATCATCTTGAATGCCAAGCGATATGAAAAGGGAAAGACAGGTGTCATCCTTATTGGCGGCGGCAGTCCGAAAAACTTCATGCTCCAGACAGAACCGCAGATTCAGGAAGTTCTCATGATCCCGGAAGTTGGACAGGATTATGACATCAATATTAC